>NZ_JBEZDN010000113.1:6861-26556 GCF_040648315.1 Pseudonocardia sp. NPDC049154 | reverse complement strand
CGCCGGGCTGGCCCCGGGAAGTGATCCGACCCCGCCGCTCGGGCTGACGGAGTCCGTGTCCACCGCTGGCAGTTGCCGCTCACGACCCGCCGCGACCTGCGACGACGCCAACGCCGCCCCGGCGATCGCGGCCAGCTCCGCGGAGATCCGCAGCACCGCGCCGGCCCGGTCCGGCTCCTCCCTCAGCACCCGCAGGGCGGCGAGCGCGCCGCCGACGGACGCCGGCGCGAGCCCGGTGTCGAAGATGAAGGTGCGGGCGGTGTCGACGAGATGCTCGACCACCGCGCGCGGGCCGAGCACGGCGCCGCCCTGCCCGCCCAGCGACTTGGACAGGGTCACGGTCGCCACGACGTCGTCGGCGCCGGCGAGGCCCGCCTCCACCAGCACGCCCCGCCCGCCGGGCCCACAGACGCCGAGGGCGTGCGCCTCGTCGACCACGAGCACCGCGCCGCGCGCCCGGCAGACGGCGTGCAGCTCACGCAGCGGCGCGATGCCGCCGTCGATGCTGTCCACCCCGTCGGTGACGACGAGGGCGCGCTCCTCGGTGCGGGCGGCGAGCGCGGCGTCGACCGCCGCCACGTCCGCCCGCGGCGTGACGACGACGCGGGCACGGGAGAGCCGGCAGGCGTCGACGAGCGAGGCGTGGCTCCGCGCGTCGGACACGACGAGCGCGCCGCGGCCGGACAACGCCGTGACCACTCCCAGGTTGGCGGTGTAGCCGGAGGAGAAGACCAGCGCGGCGTCGGTACCGCAGAACGCGGCGAGCTCCTCCTCGAGCGTGGCGTGCAGGGCCGTCGACCCGGTCACCAGCCGGGACCCCGTCGAGCCGGCCCCCCACGCGCGGAGGGCCTCGACCGCACCGTCGACCACCCGCTTGTCGCGGGAGAGGCCGAGGTAGTCGTTGCCGGCCAGGTCGATCGCGTCGGCGTGCAGCGTCCGGGGACGCAGCGAGCGCCGCAGGCCCTCGGACCTGCGGCGCTCGGCGTTGTCGTGCAGCCAGTCCAGGGGGTGCGCCACGCCGGAGACCCTAGGTGGCGGCCCCTGAAGGACCGGCGAAGGTGTGACGGACCCCTACTGGGCCGTCTGCCCGTCCTGCTCCTCCTGCTGGCGGGCCACCTCGGCCTTGACCTGGTCCATGTCGACCTCCTGGACCTTGCCGATCAGCTCCTCCAGCGCGGGCGCGGGCAGGGCCCCGGGCTGCGCGTAGAGCACCACACCGTCCCGCACCGCCATCAACGTCGGGATCGACGAGATGCCGAAGGCCTGCGCCAGCTGCGTCTGGGCCTCGGTGTCGACCTTGCCGAACGTGATGTCCGGGTACTTCTCGGACGCCTCGTCGAAGACCGGCGCGAACTGCCGGCACGGGCCGCACCAGGAGGCCCAGAAGTCGACGAGCACGGTGCCGTCGCCCGCCACGACCTCGTTGAAGTTGTCGGTCGTCAGTTCCACCGTTGCCATGTCCGCCTCAACTCCTCCGGGCCGGCGTATGTTCCGCCTACCCGCGCAGCGCCGCGGGCAGACGCGATCCGACCTGCGGTCCCACACCCGGTCCGATCTCCGGGCCGATCTCCGGGCCGACCTCCGGGCCGACCGAGTCGTGCGGCCGGAAGGCGCGCCCGTCGGCGTCGTAGACGAGGACGCCTGCGGTGCGGATGTCGAAGAACAGGCCCATCAGCTCGGCGTCCACGCCGAGCTCGCGCAGCTTGTCCAGCTGCATCGCGACGTTGACCATCGCCAGGCAGTCGCGCTGCTCGAACCCGGCCTCGGCCCCCGCCCGGCCGACCGGGTGACCCGCCAGCCATGCGTCGAGGCTGGGCCGGCCGCTGCGCAGCCAGTCCCCCAGGGCGCCGTCGGGCATGTCGGTGGGGACGCCGTCGAGCAGCCCCTTCATCGCCCCGCAGCCGGAGTGCCCGCACACCGCGACGAGCGGCACGCGCAGCACCGAGGTCGCGTACTGCACCGCGGCCAGCGCACCCGTGCCGTGCACGAGGTTGCCGACGTTCTGCACGGTGAACAGGTCCCCCGGCCCGCTGTGGGTGATCATGTTCGGCAGCACGCGGGAGTCGGCGCAGGCCAGCAGCAGCCCGGACGGGCTCTGCCCGCCGGCCAGGCCGGAGAAGGTCGGCCGGACGTGCTCGGCCGTCTCGCGGTGGTAGGCGCGGACGCCGGCCAGCATCGGCGCGCTCGGGCCGTCGTGCGCGTCCTCGGCGTGCTCGGACTGCCACTGCGACCAGGTGGCGAACCTGCCGTGCTGCCGATCGGTGCGCGTGCCCGCCGGCTCGCTCACCTCGACCCACCCGCCGGTGGCGCGGTGCCGCCGGGTCCAGGACTCGAGGTGGTCGTAGGCGGTGTGGTCGAGGTAGTCGACGACGAGGTCGACGCGCACGGGCTCGCCGCCCGGCACCTCGTTCAGCACCCGGGACAGGGCCGGCACCGAGAGGAAGCTCAGCGTGCCCTCGACGACGACGCGGCGCGGGGCGCTGCCGGTCGGCTCCTCGACCCGCACCCGGGCGCGGGCGGCGCGGCGCACCATCAGCAGGCCGGCGAGGACGAGACCGATCGCCACCCCCTCGAGCAGGTTGAGGAACACCGCGCCGAGCACGGTCGCGACGTAGATCGGCAGCTCACCGTGCGTCCGGGCGGTGCGGATGTCGGCCGGCTTGACCAGCTGCAGCCCGACGACCACGAGCAGGCCGGACAGCGCGGCCAGCGGGATCAGCTCGATCGCCGACACCAGCACGATGCCGAACAGCGCGATCCAGACGCCGTGCAGGACGGCGGAGGCGCGGGTCTGCGCACCGGCCCGGACGTTGGCCGAGCTGCGGACGATCACGCCGGTGATCGGCAGGCCGCCGAGCAGGCCGGAGACGGCGTTCCCGGCGCCCTGGCCGAGCAGCTCGCGGTCGGCGTCCGTGCGGACCGCGCGGGCGCCGCCGTCGCGGTCCTGGGCCATCCGGTCGACCGCGACCGCCGAGAGCAGGCTCTCCACGCTGGCCACCAGCGCGACGGTGAGCATGCCGCCGAGCACGCGGAGCCAGAGCCCGGAGTCGGGGAGGACCGGCAGCGCGATCGACTCGACGAGGTTGCCGGGCAGGTCGACGCGCGGGACGTCGGTCAGCGCGAAGCTCAGCGCGGTGGCCGCGCCGACGGCGACGAGCGCGCCGGGCACGGACTTCTGCGGCCCGGAGAGCCGGGGCCACACGATCATGATGGCGATGGCGGTGAGCCCGACGCCGACGGCGCCGCCGTGCAGGTTCATCAGCTGCGCCGGGAGCTCGCGCAGGTTGTCCAGCGCGCCGGTCTGCGCGCTGCCGCCGAGCACGACGTGCAGCTGTGCCAGGGCGATGGTGATCCCGATGCCGGCGAGCATGCCGTGCACCACGGCCGGGGGAATGGCCTGCGTGAAGCGGGCGAGGCGGGACAGCCCGAAGCCGAGCTGGAGGAGGCCGGCACCGACGGTGATCAGCGTGGTGACCTGCCAGCCGAACTGGTCGACCAGCCCGGCGACGATCACGGTCAGGCCGGCGGCCGGCCCGCTGACCTGCAGCGGGGAGCCGCCGAGCAGGCCCGCGACGACGCCGCCCACCACGCCGGCGATGAGGCCGGCCATGATCGGCGCGCCCGAGGCGAGCGCGATGCCCAGGGAGAGCGGGACGGCCACCAGGAACACCACGAGCGAGGCGCCGAGGTCGGCGCGCAGCGTGCGGGGACCGAAGCGGCCGGCGGCGCGGGGGCGGGGTGGGAGTGCATCCGGGGAGCGGTCGGGAGCGCGCCCGGCGGGGGCGGCGCTCGAGGTCTGGTCCGGCACGTCGGGTCCTCCGGTCAGGGGTCGGTCTGGCTGGGGGGCGCACGAGTGCGGCTGTGCGGCCGTGCGGCGGTCTGCCCACTGAGGAAATCGGATGACGAGGCCGCCCGGTTCCCGACGGTCCGTGCCGGAACGTCCGATTCCACTGAATCGATCACCCCGCGTGCTCGGCGCCCCGTGACCGGCGCCATCATGATCGCCACGAAACGGCCCTTTCGAGTGAGATCACCGCGCTGCGCGGTGCGCCGTGGCCGCCCTCCCGGCGAACCACTGGCCCGATCGTGTGGATCATGGTGGGCGGCGCCACAGACGCACCGATCGGGTGATACTGCCGTTAACTCCGCGTTACGCCGCGGACGCGACGGCCGCGACGCCGTCGGTGATCCGGGCGAGGTCCGCGTCGTCGCAGACGAACGGCGGCATCGTGTAGACGAGGTCGCGGAAGGGTCGCAGCCACACCCCCGCGGCCAATGCGGCGGCGGTCGCGGCGGCCATGTCCACCTCGTGGTCCAGCTGGACGACGCCGATCGCCCCGAGGACCCGCACGTCGGTCACGCCGGGTGCCCGGCGCAGCGGGGCGAGCCCGTCCTCGAGCGCCTGAGCGATGCGGGCGACCCGCCCGCGCCAGTCCTGGTCGAGCAGCAGCCGGGTCGACGCCAGGGCCACCGCCGAGGCGAGCGGGTTGCCCATGAACGTGGGCCCGTGCATGAGGACCCCGGCCTCGCCGTCGGTGATCCCGCGGGCCACCTCGCTGCTGCACAGCGCCGCGGCCATCGTCACGTAGCCGCCGGTCAGCGCCTTGCCGACGCACATCACGTCGGGCGAGATCCCGGCATGGTCGGCCGCGAACAGCTCCCCGGTGCGGCCGAAGCCGGTCGCGATCTCGTCGAACACCAGCAGCACGTCGTGGGTGAGGCAGAGCTCGCGCAGCACGTGCAGGTAGCGCGGGTCGTGGAAGCGCATCCCGCCCGCGCCCTGCACCACCGGCTCCACGACCACCGCGGCGAGCTCGTCGGCGTGCCGCTCGATCGTCTCGGCCAGCTCGGCGACGTAGTCGTGGGAGAACTCGCGCGGCGGGGCGCCGACGAACACTTGCTGGGGCAGGACGTCCCGCCACAGGGAGTGCATGCCGCCGTCCGGGTCGCAGACGCTCATCGCGCCGAAGGTGTCGCCGTGGTAGCCGCCGCGCCAGGTCATGAGCCGGTGCTTGCCCGGGCGGCCGCGCGAGCGCTGGTACTGCAGCGCCATCTTGATCGCGACCTCGACCGAGACCGAGCCCGAGTCGGCCAGGAAGACGTGCTGCAACGGGCCGGGCGTGATCTCGACCAGCAGCCGGGCCAGGTCGACGGCCGGGCCGTGGGTGAGGCCGCCGAACATCACGTGGCTCATCCGGCCCAGCTGGTCGGTGACCGCCGCGTCGAGCACCGGGTGCCGGTAGCCGTGGATCGCCGCCCACCACGACGACATGCCGTCGACCAGCTCCCGGCCGTCGGCCGTGGTCAGCCGCACCCCTTGCGCCCCGACGATCGGCACGGGGTCCACGGCCGCCGGCATCGGCGCGTACGGGTGCCAGACGTGGGCGCGGTCGGCGGCGAGCAGGCCGGCGGTGTCGGGTCGGGCGTCGGCGGTCGTCACGCGGTGGACCCTACGTCCCGGCCCGTCGTGCGCGGGGCGGGCGAGGCGGGGCACTATCCTGACCCGACCATGTCCGCCGAAGCCAGCACGGACGTCGGTCCGGGGGGCGCCGACGCCGGGGATCTCGAGGGCCCCCATCCGGTCCTGTCCCGACGCCGCGGACTCGGCCAGACGAGCGCGCGCTCGCTGCTGCTGACCCTGCTCGGTGAGTTCGTGCTGCCCCGCGACGAGCCGGTGTGGACCCAGGTGCTGATCGACGTCCTGGGCCGGCTCGGGGTGGAGAGCAAGTCCGCGCGGCAGGCGCTCGCGCGCACCGCCGCCGAGGGCCTGGTCAGCTCGGACCGGGCCGGCCGCCGGGTGCGCTGGACGCTCACCGACGCCGGCCGCGACCTGCTCTCGGCGGGCGCCGAGCGCATCTACACCTTCGGCAACCCCGCCCCGGCGTGGGACGGGCGCTGGCTGGTCCTGCTCGTCAGCGTGCCCGAGTCCCGCCGCCAGCTGCGGCACCGGTTGCGCACCCGGCTGGCCTGGGCGGGCCTGGGCTCCCCCGCCCCGGGCGTATGGGTCTCCCCCGATCCCGGCAAGGAGGCGGAGGTCGCCGACGTGGTCGCCGACCTCGACCTCGAGGCCGTGACCAGCTCGTTCGTCGGCCCCTTCGGCCGGATCGGCGAGCAGGCCGACGTCGTGGCGCAGGCCTGGGACCTCGCCGCCGTCGAGCGGGAGTACGAGGACTTCCTCGCCGAGTTCGCCGACGCCGCCCCCGCCCTCCCGGCCGATGTGCTCACCCACCAGGTGCTGCTCGTGCACGCCTGGCGCCGCTTCCCCTTCCTCGACCCCAAGCTCCCCGCCGAGCTGCTGCCGGAGGAGTGGGCGGGCAGCCGGGCCGCCGCGCTCTTCGACACCCTGCACCGGCGCTGGCAGCGGCAGGCCCAGGCGCACTGGCGGGCGCTCGTGAGTCGCGCCGCCTGACCCACGACGTACGAACCGCGCTCTCGCTCACCAGGTATGAGTGAGAGCGCCGTTCGAGCTGGTCGGGCTCGGGTCAGCCGAGGCAGCCGGGGCCGAGGAGGGCCTTGAGGTCGCCCATCAGCGCGGGGGTGTTGGTGACCTTGAGGGTGTCGGCGAGCTTCCAGTGCGTGATCTTGGTGCCGTAGACCAGCGCCAGGTGCACCTCGGAGGTGCCCGGGTGGTGGGTGAGCACCTCCTTGAGCTGCGCGACCCGTTCCGGGGTGCACAGCTCCGTGCGCAGGCTGACCTTCAGCGGCAGCCCCGCCTCGCCCGCGGCCTGCAGCTCGGGGACGGCGAGGTCGTTGGCGATCAGGGAGACCCGGTCGTCCCGCTTGTTGACCCGGGCCTTGACCAGCACGATCGCGTCCTCGGCCACGTCGACGCCCACCACCTGGTAGGCCCGCGGGAAGAACAGCACCTCGATGCCACCGGCGAGGTCCTCGATCTGGGCCGACGCCCAGGGCTCGCCGTTCTTGTTCACCCGGCGGTTGACGTTCGTGAGGATGCCACCGACGGTGACCTGCGCGCCCTCGCCGATCGTGCCCTCCAGGATGGACTGGATCGGGGTGTCGGCCTTGGCCGACAGCGCCTGCTCCACGCCGTCGAGCGGGTGGCCGGAGACGTAGAGGCCCAGCATCTCCCGCTCGACGGCGAGCTTGTGCTTGGTGTCCCACTCGTCCTCGGGCACCTTGACGTCGAAGATGCCGCCGATGTCCGAGTCCTCGCCGCCCGAGCCGTCGAGCGAGCCGAACAGGTCGAACTGGCCCATCGACGCGGCCTTCTTGCTGCTCATGATGGCGTCGATCGCGTCCGCGTGGACGAGCAGCAGGCCCTTGCGCGAATGGCCGAGCGAGTCGAACGCGCCGGCCTTGATCAGCGACTCGATGACCTTCTTGTTGCAGACCACCGCGTCGACCTTGCGCAGGAAGTCGGAGAAGTCGGTGAAGTCGCCCTTCTCCTTGCGCGCCGCGACGATCGCGTCGACGACGTTGTAGCCGACGTTGCGGATCGCGCCGAGGCCGAACCGGATGTCGTCCCCGACCGGGGCGAAGTTGCGGACCGACTCGTTGACGTCCGGCGCGAGGACCTTGATCCCCATCCGGCGGCACTCGGCCAGGTAGACCGCGGCCTTGTCCTTGTCGTCCCGGACCGAGGTGAGCACCGCGGCCATGTACTCGGCCGGGTAGTTCGCCTTGAGGTAGGCGGTCCAGTAGGAGACCACGCCGTACGCGGCGGAGTGCGCGCGGTTGAAGGCGTAGTCGGAGAAGGGCAGCAGGATGTCCCAGAGCGTCTTGACCGCGGCCTCGGAGTAGCCGTGGTCCTTCATCCCCTGGGCGAAGCCGGCGTACTCCTTGTCCAGGATCTCCTTCTTCTTCTTGCCCATCGCGCGGCGCAGCAGGTCCGCCTTGCCGAGCGAGTAGCCCGCGAGCTTCTGGGCGATCGCCATGACCTGTTCCTGGTAGACGATCAGGCCGTAGGTCTCGCCGAGGATGTCCTTGAGGGGCTCCGCCAGCTCCGGGTGGATGGGCGTGACCTCTTGCCGCCCGTTCTTGCGGTCGGCGTAGTCGTTGTGCGCGTTCGCGCCCATCGGACCCGGCCGGTAGAGCGCGCCGACGGCGGAGATGTCGTCGAACTCCGTGGGCGCCATCCGGCGCAGCAGGTCCCGCATCGGCCCGCCGTCCAGCTGGAACACGCCGAGCGTGTCGCCCCGGGCGAGCAGGTCGTAGGTCTTCGGGTCGTCCAGCTCGACGGTCTCGATCTCGAGCTTCGGCTTGCCGTTGAGCTCGATGTTCTCCAGCGCGTCGTCGATGATCGTGAGGTTGCGCAGGCCGAGGAAGTCCATCTTCAGCAGCCCGAGCGTCTCGCAGACGCCCATGTCGAACTGCGTGATGATCGCCCCGTCGGCCTCGCGGCGCTGGATCGGGATGACGTCGATCAGCGGCTTGCTCGACATGATCACGCCGGCCGCGTGCACGCCCCACTGCCGCTTCAGGCCCTCGAGCCCCCGCGCCGTGTCGACGATCTCGCGGACCTGCGCGTCCGCCTCGTAGAGCGCCCGGACCTCGGTGGCCTCGGAGTACCGCTTGTGGCTCGGGTCGAAGATCCCGGACAGCGGGATGTCCTTGCCCATGACGGCGGGCGGCATGGCCTTGGAGATCCGGTCCGCCACGGAGTAGCCGGGCTGGCCGAACAGCACGCGCGCGGAGTCCTTGATCGCGGCCTTCGCCTTGATCGTGGAGTACGTGATGATCTGGGCGATCCGGTCCTCGCCGTACTTCTCCGTGGTGTAGCGGATCATCTCGCCGCGCCGGCGCTCGTCGAAGTCCATGTCGATGTCCGGCATGGAGATGCGCTCGGGGTTGAGGAACCGCTCGAAGATCAGCTTGTGCCGGATCGGGTCGAGGTCGGTGATCTCCAGCGCGTAGGCGATCAGCGAGCCCGCCGCGGAGCCACGGCCGGGGCCGCAGCGGATGCCGACGGACTTCGCGTACTGGATGAGGTCCGCCGTCACCAGGAAGTAGCCGGGGAAGCCCATCTGGATGATCACGCCGAGCTCGTACTCCGCCTGCCGGCGGTACTGCTCGGTGACGCCGTTCGGGAACCGCTTGTGCAGGCCCCGCTCGACCTCCTTGATCAGCCACGACTCCTCGGTCTCGCCCTCCGGGACGGGGGCACGCGGCATGAGGTCCTGGCTGGCGAAGGACACGTCGACCCGCTCGGCGATGGCGAGCGTGTTGTCGCAGGCCTCCGGGTGGATCGGGTCCCACTGGGCCCGCATCTCGGCGGCGGACTTGAGGTAGAAGTCCTGCGCGTCGAACTTGAAGCGGTTCGGGTCGGCGAGGGTCTTGCCCGTCTGCACGCAGAGCAGAACCTCGTGCGGCTTCGTGTCGTCCGGGTAGGTGTAGTGCAGGTCGTTGGTGGCGACGCCGGGGAGGTCGAGCTTCTTCTTCAGCGCGAAGAGGTCCTCCTGGACCCGCTTCTCGATCTCGATCCCGTGGTCCATCAACTCGCAGAAGAAGTTGTCCTTGCCGAAGATGTCCCGGTAGTCCGACGCGGCCTGGCAGGCGGCGTCGAAGTCGTCCTGCTGCAGGAGGCGGGCGACCTCGCCCGACGGGCAGCCGGTGGTGGCGATGATCCCCTTGCCGTACTTCTCCAGCAGCTCGCGGTCCATGCGGGGCTTGTAGTAGTAGCCCTCGAGGCTGGCCAGGCTGGAGAGGCGGAAGAGGTTGTGCATCCCCTCGTTGTTCTCCGCCAGCATGGTCATGTGCGTGTACATCAGGTCGGGGTTGTCGCTCGCCGCCCCGTTCGCCCCGATCGAGACGCGCTTGCGCTCGTGCCGCGAGCCCGGCGCGAGGTAGCCCTCCATGCCGATGATCGGCTTGACCCCGGCCGCGTTGGCCTTCTTCCAGAACTCGTACGCCCCGTAGACGTTCCCGTGGTCCGTCATCGCCAGCGCGGGCATCTCCATCCGCGCGGCTTCCTTGAACAGGTCGTCGAGTCGGGCCGCACCGTCGAGCATGGAGAACTCGGTGTGCGTGTGGAGGTGGACGAAGGAGTCCCTGCTGTTCCCGCTCGCCGGGGCCATGGGTCGTCGAGACTCCCTTCACGCGCTCGCGCGCGGGTGGTGCGGCGGACCCGCGGGCCCCGGCGGCGGCCGCCCGGCCGCCCTCGGGGTACGGCGTCCGGGTGCACGGCCGGCGACCGGGCGGTGGCCCGTGCGGTGCCGGCGGATGTCGGGTCCCCGGGTCCGGGGGTGCGGCCAGACTAGCCCCGGCCACCGACAGTTCCGTGACCGCCGCCGGGCCCGTCGCGAACCCGCAGCTCACCGCGTCGAGGCGTGTCGGGGTCCCGGCGCGTCGCCTCCTCCCGGGCGTGTCGTGGGCCCGTCTCAGGCCGCCAGGGCGGGCGCCGCGGGGCGGGCGGCGACCCGCTCGTAGACGTCCTCGAAGGCGTCGAGCGTGGCGTCGAGGGCGTGCCCGGCGACCAGCTCGCGGGCCGCCGCGCCCATCCGCCGCCGCGCCGCCGGGTCGCGCAGCAGCGCCGCCAGGACCGAGGTGAGGACGTCGACGTCGCCAGGCGGGAAGAGCCAGCCGGTCCGCCCCGGCCGGACCAGGTGCGGCAACGCCATCGCGTCGGCCGCGACCACCGGCCTGCCCGCCGCCATCGCCTCCAGCGTGACCAGGCTCTGCAGCTCGGCGACCCCGGGCATGCAGAACACGGCGCAGCGCCGGTAGGCCGCGAGCAGGGTCTGCTCGTCGACGAACCCGTGGAACACCACCCGGTCGCCGAGCCCCAGCTCCGCCGCCAGCCGCTGCCACGCGGCGCGCTCGGAGCCGTCGCCGACGATCTCGAGCCGGACGGGCGGGGCCAGCCGGGCGGTGGCCCGCAGCAGCTCGTCGACGCGCTTCTCCTGGTCGAGGCGCCCGACGAACAGGATCGTCGGTGTCGGGTCCTCGCGGCCGCCGGCGTAGCGGGCCGCGTCGACGCCGCAGGAGATCGCGGTGGCCGGGAGCCCGGTCGAGCGCGTCAGCAGCTCGACGGCGCGGGGCGTGGGCGCGGTCAGGGCGTCGGCGCGCCCGAACACCCGCCGGACGTCCCGCCACGCCAGCCGGGCCGCGGCCCGGTGCAGCACGGCGGGCACCCGGGCGTGCGCGACCAGGTTCTCCGGCATGAAGTGGTTGGTCGCGACGAGCGGGCGCCCGGTCGCCGACGCGGCCGCCGCCAGCCCGCGCCCGACCGAGAAGTGCGCCTGCACGTGCACGACGTCCGGGTCCACCTCCGCGAGCACGCCCGCCGCCGCCGGGCCCGCCACCCACGGCAGGCAGACGCGGAAGTTCTCGTGCAGCGGGTAGCGGTGCGAGCGCACGCGGTGGACGGTCACCTCCCCGTCGATGCCGCCGAAGCCGTGCACCGCGGCCGGACCGTCCGGCGACGGCGCAGCCACGTGGACCTCGTGTCCGCGGCCGGCCAGGCCGGTGGCCAGGCGTTCGGCGAACCGGGCCGCGCCGTTGACGTCGGGCGCGAAGGTGTCGGCGCCGAGCAGGATCCTCACGTCGGTACCTCTTCTCTCGGGGTGGACGGGTGCTGGACCTGACGCCGGGCGGCGTCCGGGTGGTGCCGGGCGAGCAGGGCCACACCGGCGGCCGCGACCGCACCGGCGCCCAGGAGGAAGGCCACGCCGGCCGTGCCGAGCCCGCCTGCCTCGCCGAGCAGGCCGGCCCCGAGGCCCGTGGCCACGAGCGGGTCGATCACGGTCAGGGCGGCCACGACGACCGCCGGCGGGCCGGAGGCGAAGCCCTGCTGCACGAGCCAGCCACCCGCGGCGAGCGCGACGGCCAGGGCCGCGGCCGCGCCGAGGAGCGTGCCGACGTCCGCGGTCCCGAGCTGCACGGAGACCGCCCGCAGCAGGGCGGAGACCAGGCCGAACGCCACCGCACCCGCCGCGGCGCAGGCGACGCACCGGACCCGGCCGGTCGTCCGGGCCGCGAGGACCGCGAGCGCGAGCCCGGCGGCCGCCGCGACGGTGCAGGAGACCAGGAGGAACCGGCCGAGGTCGGCGGGGGCGTGCGGGGTCGCCCCCGCCGCGGTCCGGACCACGAGCGCGACCCCCGCCACGCACAGGGCGGCACCGGCGACGACCTGGCCCGGCGATCTGCGGTTCCGCAGGCTGAGGCCCACCGCGAGCGGGACGGCCAGGACCCCGACCGGCTGCACGACGCTCACCGGCGCGAGGACCAGCGCGAGTGCGTGCAGGCCCGCACCGGCGACCGCCAGACCGGCGCCGGCGAGCCAGCGCGGGCGGGCGAGGAGCTGGCGGAGGTCGACCCGGCTCGTGATCGCTCCGTGCTGCAGGACGGCGGCCCCGGCGAAGCAGCCCGCGCCCACGACGGCGAGCAGCAGCGCGAGGGCGGTCATCGGGCGGCCCCGGGGCGCAGGGCGACGGCGGTCGTGATCAGCAGGGCGGTCACCGCCCCGTACAGAACCCGCTCCACCCCACCCAGCAGGGGAAATGCGGGTGAACCCGCGACGACGATCGGCAGATGGGCGAGGAGGAACGCCCCCGACAGGGCGGCGGTCACGAGCGCAAGGGCGACGACCCGGCGGCGCGCGGTGGCGCGGACCGCGGGTCCGCGGGCCAGGAGCAGCACCGCGACCGGCAGGACGGCGAAGATCCACGCCCCGGCGTAGCGGTGCACGGCCGCGGCGAGGTCCGGCGGGGTGCCCGGCACGTTCGTCGGGACGACCCCGGCGACGACCATCGCCGCAGCCCAGCTCCCGAGGAGGCCGACCGCTGTCCCGGATCCGCCGGCGCGCCGTGCCGCGACCGCCAGCACCGTCGCACCGAGGGCCAGCGCGCCCGCCGCGATCGCGAGGACGAGATGCCCGCCCGGCAGCAGGACGTAGTCGCTGACCGTGTGCACCAGCGGATCCACGGCCGGGGTGTGCAGGGCCCCCGCGACGTGCAGCACGAGGACCGCCCACCCCGCGACCGCCACCCCTGCCGCCACCAGGGCGGCGGGGAGGGTGAGGGCGTGGCGCTCGGGGCGGGTGGAACGGGGGCACGGGGCGCCGGTCGATCGTGCTGCGGTGGAGAACCGCGCCGTCGAGGTCGGCGGGAGCGCCGCGCCCGACCGTGGCGGGATCGGAGGCGCGAGGGCCGGTGCCGCCGCCTGTGCCGACGCGATCATGGTGGTGGGTGCGACCACCGCCGCCGCACCCGCCTCGCTCCCCCGCTCGCTCACGTGATCAACGCTCGCAGCGCGGCGGCTCCGTCGTCATCCGGTGATCCACCGAACCGACCCGGGGGTCACCCCGACCTTTCCCGGGGTCGCCCGCCCCACCCTGACCCGTCGACCAGGAGGATCACGACCCCGCACACCGACGAGCACGCCCCACACCCGCTCCGGAGCCCCCTCACACCCGGCGGAGCTGTTCCACACCTGCTCGACGGGATGTGCCGCGCCCGACGAGGTGTGGGAGCGGTCGCGGAGTGCGATCGCGAGCGGATGTGCCGGGCCTCGCCGCCCTTTCCGCCCCGAGGACTCTCAGGGGACGGGGCCGTCGTCCGGGAGGGGGGTGGCGGCGGTGGTCTGATCCGGGAGGAGCGGGGAGAGAGCGAGCTCGGGCAGCGTGACCCCCACCGGCGCGGCCTCCACCGCCCGCACCCCGGGGGTCCCGGCGAGCGCGTCCAGCCCGGCCCGGTCCGCCGAGACCACCAGCGCCACCACGCAGGCGCACGGCCCGGCGTAGGCGGCCGCCTCCGCCCGCGCGACGGCGGCGGCTCGGTCGGTGAGCCGGGAGGCGTCGGCCTCCGCGGCGTGCCCCGCGCGCTGCCGGGCGGTGTCCAGGGCGGCCGCGACCGGGGCGCCGGAGGGAAGGGTCTCGAAGCGCAGGGCGGTCTGCACCCGCGGGATCGGCACCCGGAACACCACCTCGGCCGGGCCGGCCGACCCGACGAGCGCGGCCGCGGCGTCCGTGGTGAGCTCCCGGTCGACCTGTACGAGCGCCGGCGCGCGCTCCCCCGGCGCCGGCAGCGTCGCGGGCAGCCGGGCGAGGTAGTCCGGCACCGCCTCGCCCGGGTCCGGCCCGAGCCGCACCTGGCCCTGTGCGGCCGCGGGCCCGCGCCCGGCGGAGGACGACCGCGCCTGCGCCGCCGCGTACCCGACGGCGACCAGCACCCCGAGCACGCAGACCACGATCAGCCAGCGGCGTCCCCGACGGGTCAGCAGGCCGCCCTCGTCGTGGGGGTCGGGATCCCGGGGCTCAGTCACGCAGCCGCTCGAGCGCCCGGGCGAGATCGGGCGGGTACTCGCTCGTGAACTCGACCCACCGCCCGTCGGCCGGGTGCTCGAAGCCCAGCGAGCGGGCGTGCAGCCACTGCCGCTGCAGCCCCAGCCGCGTGGCCAGCGTGGGGTCGGCGCCGTAGGTCAGGTCGCCGACGCACGGGTGCCGCAGCGCAGAGAAGTGCACCCGGATCTGGTGCGTGCGCCCGGTCTCGAGGTGCACGTCGAGCAGCGACGCTGCGCGGAAGGCCTCGATCGTGTCGTAGTGCGTGACGCTGGGCTTGCCGCCGGCCACGACCGCGAACTTGTAGTCGTGCTTGGGGTGCCGGTCGATGGGCGCGTCGATCGTCCCGCTGGTCGGGTCCGGGTGGCCCTGCACGATCGCGTGGTAGCGCTTCTCGACCGTGCGCTCCTTGAACGCCCGCTTCAGCACGGAGTAGGCGTGCTCGGACTTGGCGACGACCATCACGCCGGTGGTGCCGACGTCGAGCCGGTGCACCACGCCCTGCCGCTCGGCCGCCCCGGAGGTCGAGACCCGCACACCGAGCGCGGCCAGCCCGCCGACGACCGTGGGCCCGGTCCAGCCCGGGCTCGGGTGTGCGGCGACGCCCACGGGCTTGTCGACGACGACGACGTCGTCGTCCTCGTACAGCACCGTCATGCCGCCCACCAGCTCCGGCGGCGCGGTGATGACCGCCGGCGCCTCGGGTTCGGGCAGCTCGACCTCGAGCCAGCTGCCGGCGGTGAGCCGGTCCGACTTGCCGGCGGCGCGCCCGTCGAGCGCGATCATCCCGTCCTCGGCGAGGGTGGCGACGACGGTCCGGGACAGGCCCAGGAGCCGGGACAGGCCGGCGTCGACCCGCATCCCGTCGAGGCCGTCGGGGACCGGGAGCTGGCGGAGGTCACTCACCGGCGGGCTCCCGCTCGGCAGCGCCCGCGCGGGTCCCGTCGAGCTCCCGGCCGGTCAGCGCGAGCAGGACCAGCAGGATCCCGCCGCAGACGATGCTCGAGTCGGCCAGGTTGAACACCGGGAAGAACGAGCCGTCCGTCCGCACCACCGAGATGACGTCGACGACGTGGCCCTGCAGCGGCCCCGGCGCCCGGAAGATCCGGTCGACCAGGTTCCCCAGCGCGCCGCCGAGCACGAGCCCGAGCGCGATCGCCCAGCCCACCGACCGCAGCTTGCGCGAGATCCGGATGATCACCACGACCACGCCGAGCGCGATGATCGACAGCACCCAGGTGTAGCCGGTGGCCATGGAGAACGCGGCGCCGGGGTTGCGCACCAGGACGAGGTTGACCAGCCCGCCGAGCAGCCGCACGGGCGGCCGGTCCTCCAGCGTCGCGACCGCGAGGACCTTGGTCAGGATGTCCAGCAGCAGGACGACGGGCGCCACGAGCGCGAGCACCCACACCCGGCGTGGCGGGAGGGGGGCGGGGTCGGTGCGCTCGTCCGGCTCGTCGGTCACACCCTCGATTATGCGGGCTTTCCGGGGCCGTCCGGACGGGGGCCGGGATCGGTGTCCCGCCAGCGCACCAGCGCGCCGCCCCGGTCGACGGCCCGCAGCCGCTCCTCGGTGCGCTCCCGGACCTCGGCGGTGGCCACCACGAGCAGCTGGTCGTTCTCCCGCAGCCGGGTCTGCCCGTGGGGGGTGAAGGCCTCCTCGCCGCGCACGACGAGGCTGACCGTGGCGCCCACCGGCAGCCGCAGCTCCCGCAGGTAGACCCCGCGGAGCCTGGACCCCGGCGGGATCCGGACCTGCAGCAGGTCGGCGTGCAGCTCGTCGAGCGGGGCGGCGTCGACCTCGACGTCCTTGGGTTCGGCGGTGCGCGCGACCCCCAGCCGCCGGGCCACCCACGGCAGGGTGGTGCCCTGCAGCAGGGTGAGGATCACGACGAGCACGAACACGACGTCGACCAGGTTGGCCGCGCCCGGCGCCCCCTCGACCAGCGAGATCAGCGCGAGCACGATCGGCACCGCTCCGCGCAGCCCCGACCAGGACAGGAACGCCTGCTCCCGCCACGGGACCTTGAACGGCAACGCGGCCGCGACCACCGACACCGGCCGGGCGAGCACGAGCAGGACGCCGGCGGCGATCAGCGCGGGGATCACGGCGTCGACCAGCCGGGCGGGGCTGACGTACAGCCCGAGCAGCACGAACAGCCCGATCTGGGCCAGCCAGCCGGTGCCCTCGGCGAACGACAGCACGCCCCCGCGGTGCGGCAGCCGTGAGTTGCCCAGCACGAGCGCGCACACGTAGGTGGCGAGCAGGCCCGACGCGTGGGCGAGCTGCCCGCTCGCGAAGGCCAGCACGCACACGGCCAGCGCGGCGAGCGGGTAGAGGCCGGTCGCGGGCAGGGCCGCGCGGCGCAGCGCCCAGCCCCCGCCGAACCCGAGGGCGAGGCCGATCACCCCGCCCGCGACCAGCTCGTAGACGACGAGCAGCGGGGTCATCCAGGTCAGCGGGTCGTCCGACGCGAGGAGGAGGACGGCGAGCACCACCGGCGCGTCGTTCATACCGGACTCGAGCTCCAGGGCCCCGGCGAGCCGCGGCGACACCCCGATCCCGCGCAGCACGCTGAACACGGCCGCGGCGTCCGTCGACGACAGCACCGCACCCCAGAGGAAGGCGACCCGCCAGTCCAGCCCGAGCAGGTAGTGCAGCGCCGTACCGGCCACCGCGATGCTGACGACGACGGCGATCGTCGAGAGCCCGATGCCGATCCCCAGCGACGGCCGCACCGCCTGCCACCGGGTGGTCAGGCCGCCCTCGATCAGGATGAGCACCAGCGCGGCGATGCCGAGGTTCTCGGTGAGCGCGGCGTTGGAGAACTGCACGCCCAGCACGGCCTCGCCGAGCAGGATCCCGATGCCGAGGTAGAGCAGCAGCGAGGGCAGGCCGAGCCGAACGGACACGCGCACGGCGAGCACGCCGATCAACAGGACCGCGGCGACGACGCCGAGCAGGACCTCCAGGCTCATCGTCACCCCCGGCTCGTACGCGAATCACCCTATCCGCGCAGGTCACGCGCCGGTCAGGCGGGTGCCGGCACCGTCGGCCGGCGATGGCCGAAACGCCCGAAGAGCCAGATCACGGGCACGGTGCACAGCAGCGACACCCCGATGTAGAGCGGGCGCTCCAGCCACCGGACCAGGTCCGGCACCTCGCGCTCGCCCAGCCGGCCGGCGAACGCGTAGGACAGTCCGACCAGGCCGAACAGCCCGGCCCACAGCAGCGCGGCGTCGACCTGGCGCGGGGCGCGCACCAGGTCGGAGTAGAAGAAGCCGCTCATGAAGGCCAGGCCCCACACCAGCACCAGGTTGAGGTAGGCCAGCTCGGCGAACCCGGCGCGGAACCGCAGGATGTCGACGATCACCACGAGGCCGGCCACCCACACCAGCGTGACGACGCCGAAGCGGACGCCGCCGCCAGCGCCAGCCCCAGCCCGAGCCACACCCCGCCGAGCACCAGCGCCGGGACCGACAGCTTGCGCAGGTTGCACCACACGAAGTGGCCGAGGTGCTCGCCGCGCGCCTGCGCCCGCTGCCACGCCAGGAGGTGGACGTACCCGCCGACGGAGAAGAACAGCGGCAGCACCTGGAACAGCCAGGTCAGCACCCACAGCCCGGAGAAGAAGCCGATCGGGTTGGTGGCCGTCGGCCCGTCCGGACCCCAGAGGGAGGATCGTGAAGGCCCAGTGCCAGAGCACCACGACGACGATCGAGAAGGCGCGCAGGAAGTCCGCGTCCGCGTTGCGCGTGGCCCTGGTCGCGACCGCGCCCGGTCCGGCCCCCTCGGCCATCGCCCTCTCCCCCGTCCGTGCCGGGCCGCGGGTGCACCCGCCGCGGCCCTCCCGCAGGATGGTGGCATGCCGCCGGCCGCCGCGACGATCACGCCGCCCCGTGTGCGTGTCCTCCCCCGGTGGTGCGGCCTGGTCGCCGCGGTCGCGCTGCTCGTGGCCACGAACGTGCTGGTCGGCGTGGTGTGGCCGGCCTGGGCGGTGCCGTGGAAGGTCGTCGTGGCGGCGCTGCTGCTCGTCCTGGCCCGGGTCTGCGGCCTGGGGTGGGACGACCTCGGGCTGGGCCGGCGACACCTCGGGCGAGGGCTGGTCCATGGCGGGATCGCCGTGGCGATCGTCGCGGTGGTCTACCTCGTGGGGGTCGCGCTGCCCGCCACCCGCACCGCCTTCGAGGACACCCGCGCGGCGGGCACGGTCGGCGCGATGCTCTACGCCGCGCTGGTCCGCATCCCGTTCGGCACGGTGCTGCTGGAGGAGATCGCGTTCCGTGGGGTGCTGCCCGGCCTCGTCGGGGGCGGCTGGTGGCGGCGCACGCTGGTGGCGTCGGCACTCTTCGGGCTGTGGCACATCGTGCCGTCCCTCGGCCTGAGCAGGGCGAACGCCGCGGTCGGGGACACCCTCGGCGGGTGGGGGGACGTCGGGCGGGCCGCGCTCGCCGTCATCGCGACGTTCGGGGCGGGGATCCTGTTGTGCGCGTGGCGGCGCTGGGGCGGGCACCTGGTCACCCCGGTGCTGGCGCACCTCGCCACGAACTCGTTGGGCGTGGTGTTCGCGTGGTTCCTGATCTCCTGATCAGGGCCGCCACACCAGCGTGGCCGCGGTGCGCGGGCGCGGCGGGAGCCCGTCGAGCGCCGCGGCGACCTCGGGCGCCCGCTCCGGCGGCAGGCACAGCCGCCGGGTGACCCAGTCCGGGGAGTGCGGGGCGCGCCGCTCCCGCTCCCAGCGCGTGACCTGCGGCTCGACGCCCTGCTCGCGCAGCACGGCGACGGCGTCGTCGACGGTCGCGGGCTCGGGCCGGTGCAGGTCGTGGAAGCGCGCCCAGAGCGGGTCGAGCCACGCCATCGGGTGCTCGGACAGCATCTCGACGACGACGCCGCGGACCGCCGCCGCGGTCAGGGCGGCGAGGAAGGGCGGCAGGTCGACGACGTTGTGCAGCACGTGGTGCGACACCACGACGTCCGCGGTGCCGGTCTGCCCCGCCACGTCGGGCCACGGGCCGAGGACGGTCCGGGTGGGCAGGCCGCGGACGTCGGCGCCGGCCTCGAACAGGTCGAGCATGTCCTGCTGGGTGTCGACGCCGGTGGCGTGGGTCAGCGGCCCGGCCAGGGCGAACGCCGCGTCACCGCCGCCGCAGCCCACGTCGGTCACCGTGCCGGACGGGCCGAGCAGGGCGAGGCCCGCCGCACGGGACGGCGTGTCCTCGGGAACGTCCGGCGCGGTGAAGTCGGCAGGGTCGTGCCCCCACGGGCTCGCCGGCGCCTGCGCCAGGATCTCGGGCGGGATCCCCCGCCCCGACTGCAGCTCCGCCCACCGCTCGGCAGCACTCCCCACGGTGGATCACCCTAACGACCCCTGTGAGTGGGGGGGTTGGCCCGCCGGGGGGTCGAGCCACAGCCGGGAGATTTTTTTTTGAGGGGGCGCGGGTGATTCGGGGGTCGTGGC
>NZ_JBEZDN010000113.1:0-6851 GCF_040648315.1 Pseudonocardia sp. NPDC049154 | reverse complement strand
CCGCTCTCCCGCTCCCCCCCCGGCTCGCCTCCACCCCCCCGGGTGCAACACCCAAACCCCCCCTGTGTGTGGCGATAGTCGCCATGGCGACTATCGCCACTCACGAGGATCAGTTCTTGGCGACGGCGACCTTCACTTCGGCGTTCCTCCCGGACGGGTCGGAGACGCCGCCGGTGCCGGTCGGCTCGGCCAGCTCGGCGTACGTCACGCTCGTCGCCAGGACCTCGCCGGCCACGAAGGCCTCGTGGGCCCGGACGGCGTCGAGCACCGGCGACGGCGCGTCGAGGGTCAGGGCGATCCGGTCCGAGACCTCGAGCCCGGCGTCCCGACGGGCCTGCTGCACCGCGCGCACCACGTCCCGCGCCGTGCCCTCGGCCGCCAGCTCCGGCGTGACGTCCGTGTCGAGCACGACCAACCCGGTGTTGCCGGGCAGCGCCCCGGTGGACTGCGGGTCCGCCGCGAGCAGCCGCTCGGAGAACTCGCCCTCCAGCAGCCGGATGCCGCCGGCCGTCACGGTGCCGTCCTGGTTCGCGGTCCAGTCCCCCGCCTTCACGGCCTTGATCGCCGTCTGGGTCTCCTTGCCCAGCCGGGGACCGCAGGCGCGGGCGTTGACCGTCAGCTCGAAGCGGCCGTGGGTCGCGACGTCCGTGGTCAGCACGACCTCCTTGACGTTCACCTCGTCCCGCAGG
This sequence comes from Pseudonocardia sp. NPDC049154, assembly GCF_040648315.1. NCBI lineage: Bacteria > Bacillati > Actinomycetota > Actinomycetes > Pseudonocardiales > Pseudonocardiaceae > Pseudonocardia > Pseudonocardia sp. NPDC049154. Next base: position 6,162 of record NZ_JBEZDN010000113.1, on the reverse strand, counting down.
ATGTCGGCGAACGGCGCGAGGGTCTCCGCGTCGGCGGCGGCCACGGTCATCGAGGCCAGCGGCAGCCGGACGCGCAGCTTGCGCGCCTTCCGGAGCGACAGCCCCGCCGAGGCCACCTGCCGGACGCGGTCCATGGCCGCGACCAGCGACGCGTCGTGCGGCAGCACCGCGGCCGCCGGCCAGTCCGCGAGGTGCACCGACCGGCCGCCGGTGAGCCCCTGCCACAGCTGCTCCATGGTGAGCGGCAGCAGCGGCGCGGCGACGCGCGCGGTCACCTCCAGCACCGTGTGCAGCGTGTCGATCGCGTCCTGGTCGCCCTCCCAGAACCGGTCCCGGGAGCGCCGGACGTACCAGTTCGTGAGCACCTCGGCGTGGTCGCGGATCTGCTCGCACGCCCCGGCGATGTCGTAGACGTCGAGCGCCGTGGTCACGCCGTCGACCAGGTCCGCGGTCTTGGCCAGCACGTACCGGTCCAGGACGTGCGCGGACATCTGCTCCGGGTCCGTCCGCGTGGTCCCGGTGACCCCGGCCGCCCCGGCGTAGAGCGACAGGAAGTACCAGGTGTTCCACAGCGGCAGGATCGCCTGCCGGACGCCCTCGCGGATGCCCTGCTCGGTGACGACCAGGTTCCCGCCGCGCAGGATCGGGCTCGCCATGAGGAACCACCGCATGGCGTCCGACCCGTCGCGGTCGAAGACCTCGTTGACGTCCGGGTAGTTGCGCAGCGACTTGGACATCTTCTGCCCGTCGTCGCCCAGCACGATCCCGTGCGCCACGCAGCTGGCGAACGCCGGCCGGTCGAACAGCGCCGTGGCCAGCACGTGCAGCGTGTAGAACCAGCCGCGGGTCTGGCCGTTGTACTCGACGATGAAGTCGCCCGGGTAGTGGTGCTCGAACCAGTCGGCGTTCTCGAACGGGTAGTGCACCTGCGCGAACGGCATCGAGCCGGACTCGAACCAGCAGTCGAGCACCTCCGGCACGCGACGCATGGTCGACCTGCCCGTCGGGTCGTCCGGGTTCGGGCGGGTCAGCTCGTCGATGTAGGGCCGGTGCAGGTTCTCCGGGCGCACCCCGAAGTCCCGCTCCAGCTCGTCGAGCGAGCCGTAGACGTCCGTGCGCGGGTAGCGCGGGTCGTCGGACTGCCAGACCGGGATCGGGCTGCCCCAGAACCGGTTGCGCGAGATGCCCCAGTCGCGGGCGCCCTCGAGCCACTTGCCGAACTGGCCGTCCCGGACGTTGCCCGGCACCCAGGTGATCTGCTGGTTGAGCTCGACCATCCGGTCGCGGAACGCCGTGACCTGCACGAACCACGAGTCGACCGCGCGCTGGATCAGTGCGTTGCCGCAGCGCCAGCAGTGCGGGTACGGGTGGTCGTAGGTCTCGTGCCGCAGCAGCACGCCCTTCACGTACGACGCGCCGCTCTTGAGGTCGCGGATGATGTTCGGGTTGGCGTCGAACACCTGCTGACCGGCGTAGGGCGGCACCTCGACGGTGAACTCGCCCCGCGAGTCCACGGGCACGACGGCCTCGATGCCGGCCGCGTCGGTGACCGCCTTGTCCTCCTCACCGAAGGCGGGCGCGATGTGCACGAGCCCGGTGCCGTCCTCGGTGGTGACGTAGTCCGCCTCCAGGACCCGGTGGGCGTTCTCCCGGCCGACGAAGAAGTCGAACGGCGGGGTGTAGCTCAGGCCGAGCAGCTCGCGGCCGGTGACGGTCCGCAGGACCTCCGGCTCGTCGCCCAGCTCCCGGGCGTACGCACCGACGCGCGCGCTCGCCAGGAGGTACTTCTCGCCGTTCGCGGAGAGCAGCGAGTACTCGACGTCCGGGTGCACGGCCACGGCGAGGTTCGACGGCAGCGTCCACGGGGTCGTCGTCCAGACCAGGGCCAGGGCGTCGTTCAGCTCCGGGTCCTCGCTGACCAGGCGCAGCCCGACGGTGACGGCCGGGTCCTGCCGGTCCCGGTAGACGTCGTCCATCTTCGTCTCGGAGGCCGAGAGCGGCGTCTCGCAGCGCCAGCAGTACCAGAGCACGCGGAACCCGGAGTAGATCAAGCCCTTGTCCCACAAGGTCTTGAAGGCCCACATGACGCTCTCCATGTAGTCCAGGTCGAGCGTCTTGTAGTCGTTGTCGAAGTCGACCCAGCGGGCCTGGCGGGTCACGTAGTCGCGCCACTCGCCGGTGTAGCGCAGCACGGAGGTGCGGCACGCCTCGTTGAACTCGGCGACGCCCATGCTCTCGATCTCGGACTTGTGGTTGATCCCGAGCTGGCGCTCGGCCTCCACCTCGGCGGGCAGGCCGTGGGTGTCCCAGCCGAAGCGGCGCTCCACGTGCTTGCCGCGCATGGTCTGGTACCGCGGCACGACGTCCTTCACGTACCCGGTGAGCAGATGGCCGTAGTGCGGCAGGCCGTTGGCGAAGGGCGGGCCGTCGTAGAAGACGAACTCGTTGCTGCCGTTCTCGCCGGCGGGGCGGGCCTCGACGGAGGCGACGAACGTGTCGTCCGCCTCCCAGTACTTGAGGACCTCGCGCTCGAGCTGCGGGAACGCGGGATGCGCGGGAACCGGGGGGTAGCTCTCGCTCATGGCGGTCGGTGCTCCTCGTGCAGTGCGTGGCTGTCGCTGCACGGGGACGACTCGATGGTGCTGAGCCGCGGTACCACCCCGCTTGCCCCGCTCGCGCGGGACCGCTCGTTCGACGGCTGTGACGGGCCGAACCCGTCCGGTTCTACTCCCCGGCCGCGCCGGGTTTCTTCCGGAGGCTCCCCGGTGATGGCCGGATCGGTGCCTGTGCGATCCAGGGTAGCGCGGGGCGGCGAGCGGTTATTCCGCGAGGTGCACAGGTCGACGGAGCCCGCGCTCACCGGGCGCGAGCGAGGACGTCGTTCGTCCAGGTCAGCGAGAGATCAGCGGGCCGCGGCCTGGTGCCGGCCCGCCATGGTGCGGTCCGGGGTGCACCAGCCGCACGGGGTGAAGCCCAGCTCGACGGCCTCCTTGGCCGGCAGCGGGATCACCGGGCGGCCGGGCAGCGACCGGCAGCCCGCGAGGTGGTAGCGCGGCTGCTCGTCGACCACGACGACCTCGTCGTCGAGCTCGGCGACCAGCGCCGCGACCGTGGCGTCCCGCGGCTCCTCCGGGGGCTCGCCGTGCGGCCCGGGAGGAGGCATCGAGCCCGACGGCGGCGGACCGCCGGCGGGCTGCTGGCCTTGCTGAGCCGGCTGCCCCTGGGGCTGGTCGGGCTGACCTGGCTGACCCGACTGCCCCTGCGGGACCTGCGCGCCGGGCCGGCTCGCGGCCTGCGCCGCGGAGCCGGTGTGCGCCGGCGTGGCCACGGTGGGGCCGTCGATGTCCGACGCCGGGGCGGACGCCGCGCCGGACCCGGGGGTGGACGTGCTCCCGGACGCTGCTGCGGTGGTCGTCTCGCCCGACGCGGCGTCCGTCGCGCGGGCATCGCCCTCCGCGGACGCCGCCGACGCCGAGGCCGCCGAGGCCGGGGACGCCCCGGACGCGACACCGGAACCAGCGGCCGGGCCGGCTGCCGCCGTGCCGCCGGCCCGACCGGGTTCCGATGCCTGCTCCGCCGCCTCCGAGGAGGCTGCCGACGCCGGGGTGGACGCCGGTGCCGCGGGGGCGGCCGCGTCCGTGGGCCCGTCCGCGTCGTGCTCCGCCGCGGACCGCTCGCCGGACGCCGACGCACCCGCCGGCTCCGGGGCGCGCTCGCCGCGGGCGCCCGTCGAGGCGGGCTCCTGCGTCGAGGCGCCGGAGACCGGCTCCTCGCTCTCGTGCTTCCCGTGCGCTGCGGCGGCCACGCCCGCGACCGCAGCACCCGCGGCGGCGCCGGCGGCACCGGCCGCCACCGCCGCACCGGCCCCGGGGCCGCTCTCCCCCGACGGGGAGTCGTGACGCCCCGTGGAGCCGGCATGACCCTCGTCACCAGTCACGTTGCGTGACAAAGATTCGCTCGACCGGGTGTCCTCGCCCGCAGCGCCGGACGGTCGCTCGGCTGAGCCGGACGGTCCCACGAGGGGCATCACGGAGGTGGCCTCCGCGTCCGACCCGGCACCGGGGCCGGAGTCCGACGAGGACTGTCCACGCTCCACCCCGGCCTGCGGCGGGGGCACCCGACCGGGCGAGCCCTGCCCGACGACCGGGAGCACCTCGGTGACCGGCTCGATGTCACGGCGCGTCGCCTGCGGGCCGCCCTGCGGCGCCGCTGCGGCGCCGGCGGCGGGCTGCTGCGACTCCGCGCCCGCCTTGACGGCCGAGCGGCGCTGCAGCCAGTCGACCAGCAGGGCCACCGCGGCCGCCACGGAGACGGCCACGGAGATCCACGCCCAGAGCACGCTGCCCGAGAGCAGCGCCACGACCAGCAGGCCGAAGGCGATCAGGACCAGAACGAGAACCAGCAGCAGCACTGTTCACCCCGTGTACGGCGGGCGGCGGCACGAGTGCCGCACTGCCGCCCGCCAGTCGTTCGGACGACGGGCCGGGCCGTCAGCTTCCGGCGTCCGCGCGCTGGCCGTAGCCGGTGGCGGCGTACCCGCCGTTGGCGTTCGACCGGGCGGCGTCCGACGGCGCAGCCGACCCCCGACCCTCCAGGTCGCGCAGCTGCGACTCCAGGTAGGTCTTGAGCCGGGTGCGGTACTCGCGCTCGAAGGTCCGCAGCTCGTCGATCTTCTTCTCCAGCACGCCCTTGTCCCGCGTGATGGTGCCGATGATCTCGGTCTGCTTGCGCTCCGCCTCGCTGACCAGCGAGGACGCCTTGTCGCGCGACTGCCGCTCGAGGGTCTCGGCGCGGGTCCGCGCGTCGTTGAGCATCGTCTCGGCGCGGGCGCGCGCGTCGTTCACCAGGCCGTCGGACTTGGTCCGGGCCTCGCTGAGCAGCTGCTCCGACTTGGCGCGGGCGTCCGACAGCATCGCGTCGGCCTCGTTCTTGGCCTCGGCGGTCAGCCGGTCGGCCATCTCCTGGGCCAGGCCCAGGACCTTGGCGGCCTGGACGTGGTGGTCCCCGCCCCCGGCGTCGCCGTCGCCCATCGGGCCCATGCCGCGCTGCGGCTCGACCGGACGCGGCGGCTGCGGGGGCTCCACGGGCCGGATCTGCTGCGTGGGCGGCGGGCCGGCCTGGGCCCCCATCCCACCCTGTTGCGGGCGCGAACGCGCCTCCTCGAGGTCGGCCTCGGCGTTGCCGAGTCGCTGCTCGAGCTGGGAGACCTGCTCGCGCAGGTCCTCGTTCTCCTCGATCAGCCGGGCCAGCTCGGCCTCGACCAGATCGAGGAACGCGTCGACCTCGTCCTCGTTGTACCCCCGCTTACCGATCGGGGGCTTGCTGAACGCGACGTTGTGAACGTCGGCGGGCGTCAGCGGCATCGGATCACCTCATGCAGTCCTCGGCGGCAAACCGGCTGGCGGGTGACTGGGGCTCACGCCACCGCCGGTCTGGCAATGCTCATCAGTATGAACACCACCAGCAGCAGAACCATAATCGAGAGGTCCAGTCCGACGCCCCCGATCCGGACGACGGGGATCACTCTCCGCAACAACTTCACGGGCGGGTCGGTGACGCTGAACACCATCTCGAGGGCCGCGGCCGGACGCCCGGCGGGCACCCACTCGCGCGCGAACGAGTGCACCAGCTCGACCACGATGCGCGCGACGAGCAGGAGCCAGAAGAAGAACAGGATGTAGTAGATGACGAACTGGAGGGCGATCGGCACGCCCTAATCCTGTCGGAAGAGGCCCCGCTCTGCGAGCCTGCGGGCGTCGTCGGCCGAGACCTCGACGTCGGCGGGCGTCAGGAGGAACACGCGGCTGGTCACCTTGTCGATGGATCCGCGCAGCGCGAACGCCAGACCTGCGGCGAAGTCCACCAGGCGGCGCGCGGCGGCCTCGTCGAGATCGGTCAGGTTGATGATCACCGGCACGCCGTCGCGGTACCGCTCGCCGATCGTGCGGGCCTCGGTGAAGCTGCTCGGCTGCAGGGTCGTGATGCGCGCCAGCGCGGCCGCGCCGCGGTCCCGCTGCTCGGGCACCGAGGAGGGCGCCGCGACCGGCGCGGGCGGCTCCGGGGCGGCCCGCAGCACGGACTCCTCGCGGTCCACGGCCAGGGAGCCGCGGGTCGCCGGGGACGCGGCCGAAAGGCCGCCGCCCGCTCCGCCGGTCAGCCCAC
>NZ_JBEZDN010000112.1:0-26645 GCF_040648315.1 Pseudonocardia sp. NPDC049154 | reverse complement strand
GGGCGCCCGGCGCGGCCGGCGGCGACCGCGTCGGCGTAGGCGAGCGTGGCGTGGATCGACCGGGACAGCCCGGCCGGATGGGTGGTCAGCTGCTCGCGCGCCCGCTCGCCCCCGTCGAGGACGGCGTGGACCAGCAGCCAGGCGCCGACCGGGGCGAGCAGCGGGGTCGCGCGGTCCTCCAGCACGACCCCGATCTCGGAGTCGAACTCGCGGGCGGCACGGGGCAGGTCGTGCTCGACGAGCGCACCCACGCCCCGGGCCAGCGCGGTCAGCGCCCGGTTCCCCGGGCTCGGTTCGGGGACCGCGGCGACGAGCGCCTCGGCCCCGACGGGGTCGCCGGCCGCGGCCAGGCACACCGCGGTCTGGATCCGGGCGATGTCGGCGAGCGCGGGCAGCCGCAGCCGGACCGCGGCGTCGAGGGCGCGCCGGGAGTGCACCTCGGCGGCGGCCGGCCCCTCGGTCATCAGCGCGGTGTCGGCCAGGATGATCTCGGCCGACGCCAGCTGGCCGAGCATCCCGGCATCCCGCGCGAGGGTGCAGGCGAGCTGGAGGGTGGGCGCCTCGTCGGCGTCGAGCGCCTCCATCATCCCCGCGCCGAACAGCGCGGCGACCCGCCAGGGCACCAGGCCGTGTTCGGCGGCGACCTGGGCGGCGCGGCGGAAGGCCGCGCTGGTGGCGGCCAGGTCGGTGCGCCAGCGGGTACGGGCGAGCACGCCGAGCGCCTCGCACAGGCTCTCGGGCGCCGCCGCGCGCTCCGCCCGTTCCACGGCCCGGGCCGCGAGCTCCGCGGCCTCGTCCACGCGACCCGCGCCGAAGGCGGCGTCGGCGCGCAGCACCGCCGAGCGCGGGTCGTCGGGCCGCCCGGCCCGCTCGACGAAGTCGTCCGCCACGGCCCACCGCCCGGCGACGACCGCGGTGCGCGCCAGGTCCAGGCACAGGTCGGCGTGCCGGTCCCCGGTGACGCCGGGCAGCCGGGCCGCGCCGAGGTCCAGCGCCTCGTGGGCGCGGCCGGTCAGGGTGAGGACCCGGATGCGCTCCCGCAGCACCTCGGTGTCGAGCGGCGGGCCGGGCCCGGCGCGCTCGGCCGCGTCGAGGTGGTCGGCGGCCGCACGCAGCGCCCCCCGGGCGGCTTCGGTCCGCGCCTCGCGCAGGTAGAGCCCGGCGGCGCGATCGGACCGTCCGGCCTCGGCGAACAGCGCCGCCGCGGCCGGGCCGGCACCCGCCGCGTCGAGCGTCTCCGCGGCCCGGGCGGCGAGGCGGGCCCGCTCGGGCGGGAGCAGCGCGGCGAGGACCGCCTCCCGGGTCAGGGCGTGCGGCCAGCCGAGCCCGCCGGCGTCGCGGACCAGCAGGCCCTCGGCGACCCCGCCGCGCAGCGCCGCGCCGACCTCGTCCTCGCCCAGACCGGCCACGGACCCCAGGACCTGCCAGTCCGGTGCCGGCCCGAGCACCGCGGCGGCCTCCACCGCCCGCCGGGCCGCCGGTGCCAGCGCGTCCAGCCGGCCCTCGACCAGCGCCGCGAAGGTCGGCGGGACCGCCCGCGCGGGTGCCGCCAGCATCTCCTCGACCACGAACGGCAGCCCCTCCGAGCGGGCGTGCAGGGCGGCCACCTCGTCGTCGGACGGGGGAGTGCCGTCCCGGCAGGCCGCGACCAGCGCCGCGACTCCCGCCGGGTCGAGCGGGCGCAGCTGCAGGACCCGCAGACCCGGGGCCGTGCTGAGCCGCGTGGCTGCGGGACCGGGGCGGCACGACACCGCGACGAGCAGCCCGGGGCCCGCAACGGTGAGGGACGCGACCGTCGCGAGGGTGTCCCGGTCCGCCCAGTGCATGTCCTCGAGCCGCAGGACGCAGCCACCCGGGGCGATCGCCCGGAGCAGCCGGCGCAGCCCCTCGCCGAGGACCACGGCCTGGTCGGGAGCGGCGGGACCGGTCTCGGGCCCGGCGCCGGAGCGGAGCCGCTCCAGCGCCGCGCGGTACGGCCGGACCGCGTCGCCGTCGCCCGCCGGGTCGTCGAGACGGGGGAGGACGGCCTCGGCGAGCGGCCGGAACACGCCCCCGCCGGGCACCGCGCGCCCGGTGAGGACGGTGAGCCCCGCGGTCGCCGCCGCGGCCGCGACCTCGTCGAGCAGGCGGGTCTTGCCGATCCCGGCCTCGCCGACGACGGCCACCGACCCGCCGCCGCCCGCCGCCGTCGTCGCGACGAGCCGACGGACCTCGGCCAGCTCGGCCGCCCGTCCGACCAGGACAGGGCTGCGGACGACGGTCTGCACCCGGTCAGTGAAGCGCGGTCGGGCGATGCCGGGAAGCCTTGATGGAGCGGCAGTGATCAGGGCCGTCGATCAGGGGCGTCGCTCTCTCAGGGACGCGCCTCCGGGCGGGCGGCCACGAACGGCATGACGATCTCGTCGACGATCCGGACCACGACCTCGTCGTCGATCGGGTCGCCGGTGATGAGGAAGCGGTGCCAGAGCACGCCCTGGCCCAGCTCGCGGGCGAACTCGACGGGGACGTCCGGGCGCAGCTCGCCCCGCTCGATCCCGCGTCGGATCAACCGGGCCATCTCGGCCTTCCGCCAGCCGATCACGCTCTCCCGGAAGGCCTCGCGCAGCTCGGCGTCCTGCTGCATCGCGCCGACGATCGCCGCCACGACCGGGGCGGACGCCGGGCTGGTGAGGGTGGCCGCCCAGCCGCGGAGGACGGCGAGCAGGTCGCCGCGGTAGGTGCCCGTGTCCGGCGTCGGGATGGAGCGGCCGGCCGCGTGCAGGAGCGTGTCGCGCAGCAGCGCCGAGCGGTCCGGCCAGCGCCGGTAGAGCACGGGTTTCGACGTGCCGGCGTGCGCGGCGACCGCCTCCATCGTCACCCCCGCGGGCCCGTGCGCGGTGACCAGCGCGAGGACGGCGCGGCGGATCGCCCGCTCCAGCTCCGCCCCCCGCCGCCGGCGGACCGTAGTGGTCACGACCCGACTCGCGAAGAAACGCTTGCGTATCTCACATGCCGCACTCTAGCGTCCTTCCCAAGGAACGGAAACGTATCTCCGGAGGTCGTCGATGGACGTGGCGCTCACGGTCCTGGGCCCCGTCGGAGCGACGGTCGACGGCCGGCCCGTCGCCCCGGCGACGGGCCCTGCTCGCCGCCCTCGTGGCGGCGGCCGGCGAGACGGTCGGGGCGGAGCGGCTGCTCGACGAGGTGTGGGCGGGTCGGCGCACGCCCGGCGTCGGCACCCTGCACTTCTCCGTCTCCACGTCGCGGTCGGCGCTCGAACCTCGTCGTGGGCGCGGCGAGCCGCCGCGGGTCCTGGTGCGGCGGGGGCCGGCTACGCGCTGGACCTCCCACCCGGCGCGGTCGACGCCGAGCGGTTCACGGTGCTCGCGGCCGAGGGCGCCACGGCGCTGACCGGGCGGCTGCCGGGACAGGCCCTGCCGGTGCTCGATGCGGCGCTCGCCCTCTGGCGAGGCCCGGCCTACGCGGACGTCGCGGCCCTCGGCGTACTCGCTCCCGAGATCGCCCGGCTCACCGAGCTGCGGCTCGCGGCGGAGGAGGACCGGCTCGCGGCCCTGCTGGAAGGCGGACGGGTGGGGGAGGCCGCGGCGGCCGCCGCGGCGCACGTCCGGCGGCACCCGCTGCGCGAGCGCGGTCGGGAGCTGCGCATCCGCGCGCTGCACCGGCAGGGCCGCCGCGCCGAGGCGCTCGCCGACCTGCGGGCCGTGCGGACCCTGCTGGCCGGCGAGCTCGGCCTCGAGCCCGGCCCCGCGCTGCGGGCCGCGGAGCGAGAGGTCCTGGCAGCGGCCTGACACACGCTCATGCGCCCGCCGCGGTCGGCTGCTGCTGCGGCGGAGGGCGCCAGGCCTGCACCCGCCGCAGGGGCCCGCCGGCGAGGGCGTCGGGGATCAGCCGCAGCGCGAGGTCGCGCAGGCCCGCACCCAGCGGAGAACCGGCCTGCGCCACCGCACCCACCCGCCGCGCCGCCTTCATCAGGCGCGCGGTGCGGGGCCGGCGCAGCGCGTCGTAGCGGGCCGGCGCGGCGTCGAGGGACCCGTCGGTCCACGCGTGCGGTGGGCCCACGAGGCGGACCAGGGTGGCGGCGTCCTCCAGCGCCTGGCCGCCGCCCTGCCCGAGGTCCGGGGTCATGGCGTGCGCGGCGTCGCCGAGCAGCACGCAGCGGCCACGGCGGAAGGTCGGCGGGGCCGCGGCGAGATCGATGATGTCGCCGCGGTGCACGGCCTCGGGCGGCGTCGCCGCGAGCACCGCCGGGATCGGCGCGTGCCAGCCCGCGAACGTCTCCCGCGCCGCGGCGTGCTCGTCGGGCGCGGTGCACCCGGGCGGACCGGACGCGACGCCGAACCAGTACACCCGGCCGTCGCGCAACGGGACGAGGCCGAACCGCAGCCGGCGCCCCCACGTCTCCCCGGCCGCCCCGAGCAGGTCCACCGGCCCGGACGTGACACCCCGCCAGGCCGAGTACCCGGCGTACCGCAGGCCGGGATCGCCCGGCCAGGACGCCCGTACCCCGCTGTGGATCCCGTCGGCGGCCACCACGAGATCGGCCTCCTCGCGGCCGCCGGAGTGGACGACGCCGCGGCCGTCGGGCGACACCGCCGTGACCTCCACCCCGAGCCGCACCTCGCCGGCCGCGGCGAGCAGCACCTCCTGCAGCTCCGCGCGGTGCAGCACGCCGAGCCCCGCGACGGCAGCGGCCGGGGTCCGGCACAGCCACCGCCCGTCGGGGGAGCGCTGGCCGGCCTGCAGCGCCGCGGCCGCCGGGCCGGTGCGCGCGCGGACCTCGCGACCGAGGCCCAGGGCGTCGAGCGCGGTGAAGGCGTTGGCCCACAGCGAGATCCCCGCGCCGACGGGCCGGAGCTCGCGCGAGCGCTCCAGCACCACGACGTCGACCCCCGCCCGGCGCAGGCCCGCCGCGGCGGCGAGCCCTCCGATACCGGCACCGATCACGACCGCCCTCATGCCGGCACCGCCACCGGACGGTCGGCCGCGAGGCCGAGCGTGCGGGCGACGCCCTCGGCGTACGGGGTCGGGGTGAACCCGAACCGCGCAGCGAAGGCGGAACCGTCGACCACGAACGGCATCTCGAACTGGTGGACCAGCTCGGCGCCCTCGCGGGCCAGCGGCCACACCAGGCCGAGCGCCCGGGCCGCCCGCGACCCCACGCGGACGAGCGGGGCCCGGCTCCCGGTGCGCCGCCGGATCTCGGCCACGAACTCGCGGCCGGTCGTCGGCGCCGGGTGGGGCACGTGCCAGACCCGCCCCAGGTCGTCGGTGGACGCCTCGCCGAGGGTGGCGAGCACCCGCGCGAAGTCCCCGACGAACGACGGCGTGAGCGGGCGGTCCAGCGCCCCGATCCACCGCGGCGGGCGGCCGGCGGCGGCCGCCCCGAACAGCGCCGGGCCGAGCACGGAGTCGACGCCCGGCCCGTACAGCTCACCGGCCCGGGCGACGACGGTCGGGCGGTCGCCGCGGGCGTGCGCCGCCAGGACCATTTCCGCGAGCCACGCGCGCAGGACGCCCTTGGCGGACACCGGCCGCACCGGCGTCGCCTCGGTCATGGGGGCGTCCACACGGCCGTACATCCACGTGTCGTCGGCGAAGACCAGGCGCGCACCGGCGGCGGCCGCGCCGGCCAGGGTGCCGCGCACCGCCGCCGGGAACGCCTCCCGCCAGCGGTCGAAGGGCGGGTTGACGGCGTTGTAGACGGCTGCGGCCCCCGCGCACACCTCCCGCATCCGGCCGGCGTCGGTCGCGTCGCCGGCCACGGCCTCGACACCGTCCTCAGTGCCACCGCCCCCGCGGCTCACCGCCCGGACGCGGTGCCCGCGCCGCACCAGCTCCCGGACGAGCGCGGCGCCCGTCCCTCCGGTCGCGCCCACCACGACGTGCAGGTCCGACTCCATCACCCCTCCTCGAAGATACGTACGCGTATCTTCAACCGGGTCGCTTCGAATCCGCTCAGCGCGCACGCCCGGTCAGCAGCCAGGCCGCCGAGCCGAGCGCGACGCCGTCGGGGCCCGCTCCGTCCGCCAGGACCGCGCGCAGGGCCGCGATCGCCCGTTCCCGGTCGACCGGGCCCAGGCCCTCGAGTCCCCCCGCCAGGATCTGCCGGACCAACCCGAACGCCTCCTCGACGTCCCGACCCAGCACCACCGGCGCCGCGCACGCCTCCACACCGACCTCGGCGAGCCCCGCCCCCACCAGGAGCGCCCGGGCCCGCTCCGGGTCGGCGAGGCCGAAGGCGCCCGGCCCGGGCGGCGGCTCCGCGGGCATGTGCCCCGTCAGCGCGCGCATCAGCTCGTACATCCAGGCGTTCTCGGCGACCGAGCGCCACACGACGAACGCCACCCGGCCACCCGGCCGCAGCGCGCGAGCCAGGTTCGCGAAGGCGGCGGGCGGATCGCCGAAGAACATCACGCCCGAGCGGCTGATCACCCGGTCGTAGCGGCCGGCGAAGTCGTGCACCTGGGCGTCGGCCTCGAGGAACGCGACGCCGCTCAGCCCGGCGCTGCGGTCCCGCGCGACCTGCAGCATCGGAGCCGAGATGTCGACGCCGGTCGCGGTGCCGCCGGGCGCCACCGCGGCGGCCGCCTTGCGGGTGACCGACCCGGTTCCACAGCCGACGTCGAGCACCTGCAGACCCGGGCCGAGCTCGGCGGCCTCGAGCAGCAGCGCGTCGTAACCGGCGGCGGACGCCTCGAACTGCGCGGCCCGGGCCGCCCAGAGCAGCCCGAGGTCCCCTCCCCACTGCGCACGCTGCTCGGCGTTCGGGCCGGACCTGCCGGCGGCCGCCGGCCCCGCTGCCATCACACGCCCTGGGGCGGCAGGTGCGGCGGCGACGTCCAGCGCGCGGCCGCGTCGAGCAGGCCGTCCGGGTCGACGTCGGCCCGCAGCGCGTCGAGCCGGGCGGCGGTCTCCGGACCGAACCCGGCCCGCACCCGCTCGTTCGCCTCCGGGTCGACGCCGCCGGCGATGTTCACCGTCGTGGCGCCCGCCGACCACGGCAGCATCCGCTCGACGATGGTGCCGAGGGCGCCGGGCACGTGGTCCGCGATCGGCGGCACCAGCATCCCGACGGAGTCCAGGAAGTACGGTGCGGTCCGCCCGGCCACCGCGTTGGGCACCGCGGGCGGGCGGGCGAAGGCCCCGCCCAGCAGCCGGATCTCGCTCAGCACGAACGGCAGCCCGGCGGCGGGCGAGGTGATCTCGGCGAACGCGTCGAGCGCCGCGTCCGGCAGCGCGTCGAGCAGGATCCCGCGGTCGACGAACGGCATCGGGTCGACCGGGTCGGCGTGGATGGCGCCGAACGCGGGGAGCGGGAGGGGGCCGACGCCGTCGAGCAGCGGAGCGGGCAGAGCGGCGCGCAAGGGCGCGAGGAGCCGCTCGCCCTCCGCGGCGTCGCCGACGAACGCGAACCGGACGTGCACCGTGGCCGTGCCGCGCAGCGGCTCCGGGAGCATCGGCAGATCCGGCAGGTTGAGCCGGGCGACCGAGGTGCCGGCCGTCTCCGGCAGCGCCTCGGCCCAGTCCCGCCAGGCACGGAGGACGCCCGGGACGTCGGCCGTGGTGGCGTCGACGAACACGCCGCCCGCGTAGAGCGCCGGCACCTCGACGAGATCGATGGTCATCGCGGTCACGATCCCGAACGCCGCGCCGCCGCCGCGCAGGGCCCAGAAGAGGTCGGGATCGCGGTCGGCGTCGACGGTGCGCAGCACGCCGTCGGGCGTCACGACGTCGATCGACCGCACGTGGTCGGCCGCCCAGCCGAAGGTCCGGCCGATCGGGCTCAGGCCGCCGCCGAGGGTGTAGCCGACGACGCCCGCCCCCGGCGAGGAGCCGCAGAGCCCGCCGAGCCCGTACGGAGCCCCCGCGTCGAGGACCTGCTGCCAGCGCACCCCGGCACCGAGCGTCGCGGTGCGGGTGGCGGGGTCGACGGTGAGGGTGTCGAGGTCCGCGGTCACCACCAGGACCGTGCCGGGCTCGGCCGCCGCGGCGCCGTGCCCGGTCGCCTGCACGGCCACCCGCCGACCGCTCTCCCGGGCGTACCCCACGGTCGCCACGACGTCCTGCGCGTCCGCGGCCCGGACCACGTAGTCCGGCCGGTGCCCGGTCGCGAGGTTGTAGCCGGCGGCGGCGTCGGCGTAGCCCGGGTCGCCGGGCGCCAGCACCGCGCCCGTGACCAGGGAGCCGAGCTCCGGGATGTCGGTGGTGAGGCTCATGCGCTGCTCCTGTGCGTGATCGAGATGTTCGTCTCCGAGCACGTGTGGATCAGCAGCGGCGTTAACGCCCGTCGTCAACTCTGGGGACGCGCTTCCGCACCGGTAGGTGCGGACCCGTGCGGGGCGCCCCGAGAACGACGACGGCCCCGGGCCGGAGCCCGGGGCCGCGCGTCGGGAGTACGTCAGTCCAGGTAGTCCCGCAGGACCTGCGACCGCGACGGGTGGCGCAGCTTGGACATCGTCTTCGACTCGATCTGACGGATCCGCTCGCGGGTCACGCCGTAGACCTGGCCGATCTCGTCGAGCGTGCGGGGCTGGCCGTCCGTGAGGCCGAACCGCAGCCGGACGACGCCCGCCTCGCGCTCGGACAGCGTGGCCAGCACCGACTGCAGCTGGTCCTGCAGCAGCGTGAAGCTCACCGCGTCGACCGCGACGACCGCCTCGGAGTCCTCGATGAAGTCCCCGAGCTGCGAGTCGCCCTCGTCGCCGATGGTCTGGTCCAGCGAGATGGGCTCCCGGGCGTACTGCTGGATCTCCAGCACCTTCTCCGGGGTGATGTCCATCTCCTTGGCCAGCTCCTCCGGGGTGGGCTCGCGGCCCAGGTCCTGGAGCAGCTCGCGCTGGATGCGGCCGAGCTTGTTGATGACCTCGACCATGTGCACCGGGATGCGGATGGTGCGGGCCTGGTCGGCCATCGCGCGGGTGATGGCCTGGCGGATCCACCACGTCGCGTAGGTCGAGAACTTGTAGCCCTTGGTGTAGTCGAACTTCTCGACCGCACGGATCAGGCCCAGGTTGCCCTCCTGGATCAGGTCCAGGAACGCCATCCCGCGGCCGGTGTAGCGCTTGGCCAACGAGACGACGAGACGCAGGTTCGCCTCGAGCAGGTGGTTCTTGGCCCGCTCGCCGTCGCGGACGATCCAGCGCAGGTCGCGGCGCAGCTGCGGCGAGAGCTTCTCCGAGGCCTCGATCGCCCGGCGCAGCCGCTCGGCGGCGTAGAGGCCGGCCTCGATCCGCTTGGCGAGCTCGACCTCCTCCTCCGCGTTGAGCAGCGCGACCTTGCCGATCTGCTTGAGGTAGGCGCGGACCGAGTCGGCCGAGGCGGTGAGCTCGGCGTCCTTGCGCGCCTGGCGCAGGGCCTCGGACTCCTCCTCGTCCCAGACGAACTCGGTCGACTTCTGCTGGGAGGAGCGGGTGGTCGGGGCGCGACGGTTGGCGCCGGTGTTGGCCGGCTCCTCCTCGTCGTCGTCCTCCTCGTCGGCGGAGTCCTCGGCCGCTTCGGCCGTGTCCTCCTCGACGTCCTCGATCTCGACGTCCTCGAGCTCGACGTCCTCGGCGAGGTCGGCGTCGTCGAGTTCGACGGCCTCCTCGTCGCCCTCGGCCGAGGTCGGCTTCTTGGCCGACGTCTTCGGACCGGTCTTCGCGCCCCCCCGTGGGCGCGCCGGCCGGGACTTCGTCGCGGTACCCGCCCCGCGGTCTCGACGGGCGGGTGCGGCCGCCGTCTCGTCCACGGTCGAGTCGGTTCGGGTTGCGGAGTCTGCGGCTGCCACCTAGGCCCTCTCGCTGCGTGCGCTTGCGGTCCGCCGGAGCTGCCGAGAACGCGGCGGGCGCTCCGGTCCGGCTGGCTTCGAGTGACTTCGCCTCGCCGGTCGCCGCCGTTTCTCGTGGGGTCGGCGCGCGTCCCGGGGGTGAAGTTCTCCGCCATTGTAACTACGCCTGCCCCGGGTGCTCGCCGGTCGCGCCCTCCGCACAGCACCCGCATCGGTTCAGAGAGGGCCCGGACGGGCCGGACGGACGTCCCGCTGCGCCGGACGGCACCCGGCGGGCCGGGCCGAACCCCTCGCCGACCTGCGGGCTGTGGTCGGATGGGTGACATGACCACGAGCAGTGCCCCGGCCGGCGCCGGAGTACCCGGCACGGACGCGACCACACTTCCGGACGCCGCGGAGCTCGCCGAGCTCCGGCGTGTCGCGGTGCAGGTGGCGGAGGAGGCGGCCGCCCACCTGCGCACCCTGCCCGCACCCCGGGAGACCGGCGCGGTCGGGACGAAGAGCACGCCCACGGACGTCGTCACGGAGTCGGACCAGGCCCTCGAACGCCTCGTCCGGGAGCGGCTCGCGGAGCTGCGGCCCGGCGAGCCGGTCTACGGCGAGGAGGCGGCGGGCGACGCGGGAGCCGCGCGCTGGGTCGTGGACCCCATCGACGGCACCGTGAACTACCTCTACGGGCTGCCGTGGTACGCGGTGTCGGTCGCGGCGGTGCGGGACGGGGTGTCGCTGGCGGGCGCGGTCGTCGAGCCGGCGTCGGGAGTGGTGTGGAGCGCGGCGGCCGGGGCGGGCGCCACCCGCGACGGCGTGCCGCTGCGGGTCACCACCGAGACCGACCTCTCCCAGTCGCTGGTCGCGTGCGGCTTCTCCTACGACGCGGGCCGCCGTGCGCGGCAGGCCGCGATGATGGCGGCGGTGCTCCCACGGGTCCGTGACCTGCGACGCACCGGGTCCGCCGCGCTCGACCTGTGCGGCCTCGCCGCCGGCCGGATCGACGCCTACGTGGAACACGGCATCAACTGGTGGGACTGGGCGGCCGCGGCGCTCGTCGCGCAGGAGGCCGGGGCCCTCGTGCGCGTGCGGCCCGCGCCCGGGCGCGCCCGTGCGGACGGCACCGAGCTGGGGGAGGACGTCACGATCGCGGCCACTCCCGGTGTCGCCGAGGCGTTCGAGGAGCTCCTGCGCGAGGCGGGCGCCGCGGACGTCTGACCCGTCCGCCGGCGTCAGCAGCGGGCGGCCTCGCGCGCCTCGGCCAGCACCTGCGGGTCGAGCTGCGGCGCGGCCACCTGCTGGCCCTCGCCCGTCTCGCCGGAACCGGGCGCGCCGAGCTGCTCCAGGGCGTCACGGACGGCCCGGTTGGGGTTGACGTCCGTGAACCCGGTCCCCACGGCGACGTCGACCGAGTCGTCGCCGCGCTCGTCGCGGACCAGCTCGAGGCAGGGGAGAACCAGCTGCAGCGTGGCGGCCGAGCCCTCGCCGGACTGCCCGAACCGCAGCTGGCCGTGGCACTCCAGGTCGCCCCCGGGGTAGAGCGGGTCGTTGTCCGGCTGCCGGGCCTCCCCGAAGCCCAGGTCGCCGAGCTGGGCGGCCACGAGGTTGGCCTGCCCGCGCTGGCCGCCGGCGTTGAGCACGGTCGTCCGGATGTTCGCCGGTGGCGCCGGGGCGGCCGAGGCCAGCGCGTCGGAGTCGAGCACGTCGCCGGCGGATCCGGAGGCGGACGTGTTGCACGCGGTCAGGCCGGACTCGGCGGCGGCGTTGAAGAACACGATCGTCCAGGTCACCAGCGCGGCCACGGCGAGCGCGCCCACGGTGATCGCGACCGGCCGGGACCGGCGCCGCCGGTAAGGACGCAGCCCCGCGCTCACGCGTCCACCCCACCCGAACACACCCCGCGGATCAGCACGGCGGAACCCTAACGCCCCCACCGGTCCCCGGCGGGCGGACGACACGGGTGGGCCCGGTGCCGGGGGCTTGACCGCTCGGCTACCCTCTGCGCGCCGACGGGGGAGCAACGACGTTTCGCAGGGCCCGGTCGCGGGCCGTGCCGGTGGGTCCGTGCCCTGGTCCCGGCGAGGGCTGAGCTGTTCCGCAAACGGGTGAGACCGGCGTCACTCCGATGCCGGGCACAAACGCCCGCGGCCGGGACGTTGTGCAGCGGCACGACAGAAGACGAAGAGTACTGAGGGTGGGAACGATGGCTACCGACTACGACGCACCGCGGCGCAACGAGGCCGACGACATGGCGGAGGACTCGCTCGACGAGCTCAAGGCCCGTCGGAACGAGGCGCAGTCGTCCGCGGTCGACGTCGACGAGTCGGACACGGCGGAGAGCTTCGAGCTCCCGGGGGCGGACCTCTCGGGCGAGGAGCTCACGGTCAAGGTCCTGCCGAAGCAGGCGGACGAGTTCACCTGTGGCAGCTGCTTCCTGGTGCACCACCGCAGCCGGCTGGCCGAGACCCGCGGCAACCTGTTCATCTGCCGCGACTGCGCGGCCTGACGGACCGCCGCCGGCCCGACCCGGCGTCGAGCGACGCGGACACCGACGAGGGCGTCCCGGATCCCCGGGACGCCCCTTTCGGCGTTCTCGGGGCCGGGCGTGCTCGGGCGTAGGCGCGTGGGGGCCTAGCTAGGCGCGGGCGGCGCTCAGCGCGGCCACCAGCTCCTCCGGACGACGGCTGCTGACGACCCAGTACGGCACCGGGCTCGCCGGGTCGCGCGTCTCGATCCGCACGACGGGCCCGATCCAGCTGCGGTGCAGCACGTGGGCGATCGGGTCCAGCTCGGGGCCCAGCGCCTGCTGCTTGTCCTTCTTGGACACGATCTGGGTGCGGCCGACGTGTTCCAGCGCGATCCGCTCGTCGCCGGCGATCAGCTCGGTGTCGGTCACCCGCACCCGCACGCTGCCCAGGCGCCACACCACCAGCAGCGCCAGCGGGATCAGCACGACGTAGCCGATCCACGAGCGCACGCCCGGATAGCCCATGTGGATCTCGGCGCCCAGCAGCACGGCGACGCCGCCGGCGAACAGGAACCACCAGAGCGGCGTACTCAACCGCTCGTCGAACCCAGGACGGCCGGACGTCGCAGGACCGGCGCAGGACGGGTGCTCGCTCACGACGACCCACTGTAACGTCGCCCGTTGTGCCCGGCCCGATCGATGCTCCCCCGCACGAGCCGATGGTCACGCCGCTCGTCGACGTGCTGCTGACCCGCCTCGACCCCGACATGCCGCTGCCCGCGTACGCCCGACCCGGCGACGCGGGGGCGGACCTCGCGACCACGTCCCACGTCGTCCTCGCCCCCGGTGAGCGCGCCGTCGTCGGCACGGGCGTCGCGATCGCCCTGCCCGTGGGCTACGCCGGCTTCGTGCACCCGCGCTCCGGGCTGGCCGCCCGCGCGGGGCTGTCGGTCGTCAACACGCCGGGCACGATCGACGCCGGATACCGCGGCGAGATCAAGGTGTGTCTGATCAATCACGACCCCCGCGAGGAGATCGTGCTCCGCAGGGGTGACCGGATCGCCCAGTTGGTCGTTCAGAAGGTGGAGTACGCGCGCTTCGTCGAGGTGCCCGAGCTCCCGGCCTCCGACCGGGGGCCGGGCGGCTACGGCTCGACTGGTGGGCACGACCGGCTGGCGGGAGGGGACGGACCGTGAGCGTCCGCTACGGCGAGGACCTCGAGGACCTGGAGGCCGACGACTCGGTGGATTCCGGGTACGACGGCGAGTACGACGAGGAGTACGACAGCGAGTACGACGGGCCGGACTTCGGCCCGTTCGACGTCGCCAAGCTCGACCCGGAGATGACCGACGCGCTCACGCGCATGGACTTCGGCGCCGTGCAGGTGCCGATCCCGCCGCAGGGCAGCGTGGTCGAACCGGAGGATGGTGCGCGGTTGTCCGCGGTGCACATCACGATGCCGGGCGGTGGGCGGCTGTCGCTGTCCGCGCTGGCCGCGCCGCGCTCGGGCGGGCTGTGGAAGGACCTCTGCGAGGAGATCGCGCAGTCGCTGCGCGAGGGTGGCGCCACCGTGCGCTCCTACACCGGCGAGTGGGGCCGGGAGCTGCGCGCGACCACGCAGGTCGCCTCGTCGGTGTTCGTGGGCATCGACGGCGAGCGGTGGATGGTCTACGGCGTCGCCGCGGGCCCCGAGGAGCAGGCCGAGCGGCTCGACGCCGAGATGCGGCGGATGCTGCGCGGCACGATCGTGGTGCGCGGCAAGTCGCCGTACCCGCCCCGGACCGTACTGCCGCTGACGCTTCCGTCGGCGGTCGACGAGGCCCCCGATCCCGACGCCGAGGCCCCGCAGCCCAAGGCCACGCTGACCCTGCGCACCCGGTCGGTCACCCCGGCCGAGGAGGCGGGGGAGTCGGCGGAGCCGGCTGCCGGGGCCCCGGCGGATCCGGCCGGGAACGGGCAGGCCGGCGCCCCGGGCGGTGGGGCGCCGGGCGGTGCTGCTCCGTTCGCGCCCGCGGCGTCCGCGGGGGCTGGTCGGAGTGGTGGTGGGCCTGTCGGTGGTCCTGCAGCCGGTGGGGCCGGTGCGGCGCAGTACGGCCCTGGTGGGCCGCGGCCGGGTGGTCCCCAGTTCGGCGGTCCTCAGGTCGGCGGTCCTGAGTTCGGTGGCCCGGCAGGCGGGCGGCCGGGGGGCGGGTTCGGTGGGCCCTCGGTCGGTGGTCCCGGCGTCGGTGGTCCCGGCGTCGGTGGTCCCGGCGTCGGTGGTCCCGGCGTCGGTGGACCGGGCTTCGGCGGGCCGGGCTTCGGTGGTCCGGGAGCGGACGGTCCTGCGACCGGCGGTCCTGGGCACGCGGGTCCTGCCGGCGGCCTCGCGGCCGGTGGCCCGGGCGTCGGTGGCCCTGTGCCCGGTGGCCCGGGCGTCGGTGGCCCTGTGCCCGGTGGCCCGGGCGTCGGTGGCCCTGCGTCCGGCGGCCCGGCGACGGGCGGTCCGGGGTTCGGCGCCCCGGCGGCCGGTGGTTCGTTCGGCGGCCCGGCCACGCAGAGCGGGTACACGCCTGGTCCGGGGGCCGGCGGCCCGGCAGGTCAGGCGCCGTTCGGCGGCCCGGCAGGTCAGGCGCCGTTCGGCGGCCCGGCCGGCCGGAGCGGGTACATGCCCGCTCCGGGCATCGGCAATCCGACGGGGGCTCCGTCCGCGGGCCCGGGCTCGTTCGGCGGCCCCGCCGACGTCCCGAGCGGCCCGTACGCCGCGGCCGGTCCTGGCCCGTCCGGCCCCGGCACGAGGATTGCCCCCGCCAGGTACCCGTCGGCCGAGGGCGCGGGCGTCGCGCCGACCGGTCCGGCCGACGCCGGGTACCCGGGGGCCGGCCAGGACCCGCGCTTCGGCGGTCCCGCCGCGCCCTCGACCGGCGCGCACGCGGGACCCGACGGGTTCCCGCAGGCCGGGCCCGGCGCCCAGGGCGGCGCGGCCGGCGCGGGCGAGACGCGCGCCCTGCCCGTCATCGGGCGGGGTGCGGGTGGTGAGGGGTCGTGGGGCGAGCAGCCAGTCGAGCCCGCTCCGCAGGCCGCCGGCCCGCACAGCGGAGGCTGGGCGACCGCGGAGTACCGCCCCGACTGGTCCGCCGAGGACCGTGCGGACCGCGAGCCGGGCTCCGCGGAGTTCGGCGGGAGCGGCTGGAGCGGCGGTCCGCGCCACTCCGGGTCGTCCGCCGACCAGGCGAGCGGTGGCTGGGCGGCCGGTGGCCGCCACGCCGACCCCGCTCCCTCCCGGTGGACCGAGCAGCAGTTGCCGGAGCCCGGGCGGGACCCGCGCTTCGCGGCTCCGGGCGACGCGCAGCGCCCCGGTTGGGCCACCGAGCAGACGGACGGCCCGCGGCACTCCGGCTGGGCGGCCGAGCAGCAGAACGACGCCTGGGCGGGCGGCTCGCCGCAGTCGGGCGCCGGCGGGGCTCCTGCTCCGAGCTGGGAGAGCGAGCAGCCGAGCGCCGGTGCGGCGTCCGCCCCGAGCCGGGGCAGCGAGCAGCAGATCTCCGGCTGGGTCGGTGGCTCGCAGCCGGCGGCGTCCGCGAGGGGGACGGAGCAGGGCGGTCGCTTCGGAGGACCGCAGCACTCCGGCCCGGCGGCGGGCGATCGGCGCGCCGAGATCCCGTCGTGGCAGGAGCGGCCCGCGGAGCAGCAGAGCGGTGGCTGGACCGGCGCGTCGGAGTGGGGGAGCGGGAACCGGTCCACGGACGGCGGGCAGCCGAGCGGTCGCCGTGCCGCCCCGGAGCAGGGCGACCGTGGATCCCGCGACGGCCTCTACGACGCGCCGTCGCACGGCGGTCACGCTGCCGGTGCCCGTCCGGACGGCTGGACGCCGACCGTGCACCAGCCCCCGGGCCCGGGCTACGAGACCGTCGACCGGGACTCGGGCCGGCTGCCCCAGTACGGCTACACCGCGTCCGGCTGGTCGTCGCAGGGCGGTGGCCGCGAGGTCACCGGGTTCGCCGGGGTGCGGACGGGGCCAGGCTCGCCGGCCGACGTCCCGACCAGCCTGTTCGACGCCCTCATGGCCGAGTCCGCCGACCGCGCCGCCGACCAGCGTCCCGCTGCCCGCAACGGCCACGGCCCGGTCGACGGACACGCCGGCCCCGGCCCGAACGGCCACGACGGTCGCAACGGCTGGGGCGGCCCGAACGGCCACGGCGGCTCGCCCGGCCGCGGCGGCCCGAACGGCGCCGGCGTGAACCCGGAGGGCCAGAGCGCCACGAACGGGTACGGCGCACCGGACGGCCACGGCCCGGACGGCTACCGCGGTCGGAACGGCCACGGCCCGACGGACGGCCACCGCGGTCAGAACGGCTACGGCGGCTACGGACACGACGCCCCGAACGGACACGGCGGCCCGGACGGCTACGGCTCCCAGGAGCCCGGCGCCGGCGAGCCCGAGCCGGGCGGGAACCGCCGCCACGGCGAGGGCCCGGGCTCCCGACCGGCGCTGTCGTTCCTCGACGCCCACCCGCTCAACGGCGCCGACCCGGACCGCGGCCGCCACCGCCGCCCCGAGTAGGCCCGGCACACCCGCGGCGCCCGGTCCGTACACCGCGAAGGAGCGCGGCACACCCCCGTCGACGGGTGGTGCCGCGCTCCTTCGGTTGTGCGGCCTCCGACGACCGCCTTCCCGCCGTCGCGCCGCACACTCGGTCGACAGGGTGTGCCCCGCTCCGCCGACGTGTGGGAGCCGACCGGAACGGGTGGGCGAGCCCCCACATCACGCCCGCGGAACGCCGAGCGGTATGCGACCAGCGTCACACTCACCCATCGTGACGGCGAGCAGGAAGCCTGGCCCACAAATCCGCCCACATCGCCGCAATCCGGGCATTCTGAGCAGCATCACCCGCCCGCGCGGCCGCGTGTCGTCGCGATGATCACGCCGCTCGGCGACGGAGGAGATCGGGACCGCCTCCGGGTGCGCGAAGTCGCCCGTTCCGGGCACACATCCCGTTTCTCCGGCGTTACCCTTGCACGGGCAGCGGCCGGATCAAGGGAGACGGCCCGCGCCCGAGCAGCCGAGGAGAGAGATGGGCAGCACGGACGGTGGGGCGTTCCGCCGCATGCTTCGCAAGCTCACCAGCGACGTCGACGTCCTGGACGCGGACGACCTGTCCGAGGACTCCGAACGTTCCGGCGCGCAGCGCGCGAGCGAGTGTGCGTGCGGACAGGAGGTGACCATGCTGGGTCGCCTCCGGAGTGTGGAGTTCTGCCCCGAGGACGACAGCAGCGCACAGCTCCAGGCGGAGCTGTACGACGGCACCGAGGGAGTGACGCTGGTCTGGATGGGTCGACGCCGGATCCCGGGCATCGAGCCGGGCCGGACGATGCGGGTGCGCGGCCGGATCTCGGTCCGGGACGGCCGGAAGGTTCTGTACAACCCGTACTACGAGATCTGCCAGGCGCAGTGACGCCGGGTCCCGACGGGGACCAGCCGACCACCCGGATCCCGCGGGTGGCCGGCGAGCCGGCGGACCACGACTCGGCCACGGGGCCGATCCCGCGCGTTCCGGCCGAGGAACCGGCCGGCGCGACGGCGGAGATCCACGAGACCCCGGAGACCGACGACACCGACGACCCGGGGCGCCGACCCACGCTCCTCGAGCAGATGGGCGGTGTCCCCGGCATCATCGCGTCGACGGTGCCGGTGGCGGTCTTCGTGATCGCGAACGTCCTGTTCGAGCTGAAGCCCGCCCTGATCGCCGCCGTGGTGGCCGGCGTGCTGGTGGCGCTGTTCCGCATCGCCCGCAGGCAGCCGCTCCAGCCCGCGACCTCCGGGTTGTTCGGTGTGGCCGTGTGCGCGTTCATCGCCTACCGCACCGGCGAGGCCCGCGGCTTCTACCTGCCCGGCCTGCTCTACAGCGCCGCGCTGGGGCTCGCCTTCCTGGTCTCGATCATCGTGCGATGGCCGCTCGCCGGGGTGATCTGGCACGCCGTCAACGGGCACGGCCAGGGTTGGCGCCGCAATCCGCGCATGCTCAAGGCGTACAGCTGGGCCAGCGCGCTGTGGGCGCTGGTGTTCGCCGCCCGCCTCGTGGTCCAGGGCTGGCTGTACAACGCCGACGAGGAGACCTGGCTCGGCATCGCCCGGCTGGCCATGGGCTACCCGCTGCTCGGCCTCGCGATCGTCGGGACGGTCGTGGCCGTCCGTCGCGCCGAGCGCACCCCCGCCGCCGGCTGAGCCGCCGGCCCTCCGACGCCATCGGCCCTCCGACGCCGTCGACCCCCGAGCGTCGGCCCCCGAGTCGTCGAGTCGGCGAACCGGGGTCGACGAGCGGAGGACGCCCGCCTCTCAGCGCCTCGCGGCGCCGACGACCGCCGCGCGGATCTCCTCCTCGACGGCGGTGGTCGCGACGAACAGCAGCTCGTCGCCCGGCTCCAGCGCGTCGTCCGCCTGCGGGACGATCACCCGGCCGCCCCGCAGGATCGTGACCAGCGCGGAGTCCGGGGGCAGCGCCAGGTCCCGCACCGGCCGCCCGGCCAGGGGGGTGTGCGTGGGCAGCGTGACCTCGACGAGGTTCGCCTGACCCTGCCGCAGGGTCAGCAGCCGGACCAGGTCCCCGACGGCCACGGCCTCCTCGACCAGCGCCGCGAGCAGCCGCGGGGTGGAGACCGAGACGTCGACGCCCCAGTTCTCGCCGAACAGCCACTCGTTCTGGGGGTCGTTGACCCGCGCGACCACCCGGCGCACCGCGAACTCCGTCTTGGCGAGCAGCGAGACGACCAGGTTGACCTTGTCGTCCCCGGTCGCGGCGATCACGACGTCGCAGCTCTCGATGCCGGCGTCCTCGAGCGTCTGGAGCTCGCAGGCGTCGGCGTGCACCCACTCCGCCTCCTCGACGGCGGCGGGGTCGATGTGGCTGAGGTCGCGCTCGATGAGCATGACCTGGTGCTGGTTCTCCACGAGCTCGCGCGCGATGGAGCGGCCGACGGCGCCGGCCCCGGCGATGGCGACCCTCATGATCTCACGCCCTCTCGGGTTCTCAGGAGTCGGCGGGCGGTGCGGCCGCCGCGGCCGTGACGTCGGAGACCGTGCCCGAGACCGCCGCCACGTAGACGACGTCGTCGGCCTGCACGGCCGTCTCGCGGGTGGGCAGCACGCCGGTGCCGAACCGGACGATGAACGCCACCCGGGAGTTGGTGGCCTCCTCCAGCTCGCGGATCGGGCGCCCGACCCAGTCCTCGTGCAGCGGCAGGGGCAGGATCGCGACGGTGCCGGCGGGCTCGCGCCACGCCGTCGCGACGCCGTCGGGCAGGACCATCCGCATGAACCGGTCCGTGGTCCACGGCACGGTCGCGACGGTCGGGATGCCGAGCCGCTCGTAGACGGCGGCGCGCTTGGCGTCGTAGATCCGCGCGACGACCCGCTCCACGCCGAAGGTCTCCCGGGCGACCCGGGCGGAGAGGATGTTGGAGTTGTCGCCGGAGGAGACCGCGGCGAACGCGTCCGCCTTCTCGATCCCGGCCTCGATGAGCACCTCGCGGTGGAACCCGAACCCGACGACCTGGCGGCCGCGGAAGTCCGTCCCGAGCCGACGGAAGGCCTGCACGTCCCGGTCGATGACGGAGACCTCGTGACCGAGGCGTTCCAGCCCGGCGGCGAGGGATGCGCCGACGCGGCCGCATCCCATGATCACGACGTACATCGGATGGGCCCTCCCGGGCTCGCTCGGTCTCACGTGTCGACGGGCCGGGCTCCTCCGATCGGGCCCGGGGCGCGTCGTCGGCGCACGCTATCGCGTCCGTCCGCCGCCGAGAGCATAGGCTTCCGACGTGTCCAAGCTCGGCGTCGCCGTCAAGCGCATCCTGGTCGGTCGCCCGCAACGCAGCGACCGCCTGCACAGCACGCTGCTGCCGAAGCGGATCGCGCTGCCGGTGTTCGCCTCCGATGCCATGTCCTCGGTCGCCTACGCGCCCGAGGAGATCTTCCTGACCCTGTCCGTCGCCGGGGTCACGTCGTACGCGCTGTCCCCGTGGATCGGCCTCGCGGTCGTGGTCGTGCTGCTCACGGTGGTCACCAGCTACCGGCAGAACGTGCACGCCTACCCGTCCGGCGGCGGCGACTACGAGGTGGCCACGGTCAACCTCGGCCGCAAGGCCGGGCTCACCGTGGCGAGCGCCCTGCTCGTCGACTACACGCTCACCGTCGCCGTGTCGATCTCGGCGGCCGCGGCGAACATCGGCGCGCTGATCCCGTTCGTGGCCGAGCACAAGGTGCTGTTCGCGGTGCTCGCCATCGCGCTGCTCACGGCGATCAACCTGCGCGGCATCCGGGAGGCCGGCGCGGCGTTCGCCGTGCCGGTCTACCTGTTCATGCTCGGCATCGGCACGATGATCGTCTGGGGTCTGACGCGGGTCCTGCTCCTGGGCCAGGACGTCGAGACGGCCAGCACGAACCTGCACCTCGTGGCCGAGGGCGACACCTTCACCGGGCTCGCGCTCGTGCTGCTGATCCTGCGCTCGTTCACCCAGGGCGCAGCGGCGCTGACCGGCGTCGAGGCGATCTCCAACGGGGTGCCGGCCTTCCGCAAGCCCAAGTCGCGCAACGCCGCGACCACGCTGCTGATCATGGGTCTGATCTCGGTCAGCATGTTCATGGGCCTGATCGCGCTGGGCCGGCTCACCGGCGTGCAGATCGCGGAGGACCCGGCCCGCCAGTTCCCCGACGCCCCGCCGGGCTACCAGCAGCAGACGATGGTCGCCCAGCTGGCCGACGCCGTGTTCTCCGGCTTCCGGCCCGGGTTCTTCTTCGTGGTGATCATGACGGCGCTGATCCTGGCGCTGGCCGCGAACACCGCGTTCAACGGCTTCCCGGTGCTGGGCTCGATCCTCTCCCAGGACCGCTACCTGCCCCGGCAACTGCACACCCGCGGCGACCGGCTGGCCTTCTCCAACGGCATCCTGATCCTCGCGGCCTTCGCGATCGTGCTGGTGGTCGGCTTCCAGGCGGAGGTCACCCGGCTGATCCCGCTGTACACGGTGGGCGTGTTCGTGTCGTTCACGCTGAGCCAGGCGGGCATGGTCCGGCACTGGAACCGCGAGCTCGCCTCGACGACGGACACGCGCGAGCGGGCTCGGATGCGCCGCTCGCAGACGATCAACGGCTTCGGCGCGATCATGACCGGACTCGTGCTGCTCACCGTCCTGATCACCAAGTTCACGCTCGGCGCGTGGATCACCATCGTGGCGATGGCCGGCTTCTTCGTGCTCATGGTCGCGATCCAGAAGCACTACGACCGGGTCTCCGCCGAGCTCGTGGCCGGCGAGTACGACGGGGTGCTGCCGAGCCGCAACCACGCCGTCGTCCTCGTGTCGACGCTGCACAAGCCCACGCTGCGGGCGCTCGCCTACGCCCGCGCGACGCGGCCGGACGTCCTCGAGGCGGTCACCGTCAACGTCGACGACGCCGACACCAAGAGGCTCGTCGCGGACTGGGGCAAGCGGAAGATCCCGGTCAAGCTGAAGGTCGTCGAGTCGCCGTACCGGGAGATCACCCGACCGGTCCTGGAGTACGTGAAGCGGTTGCGCTCGACCAACCCGCGCGACGTCGTCACTGTCTACATCCCCGAGTACGTCGTGGGCCACTGGTGGGAACAGCTGCTGCACAACCAGTCCGCGCTGCGGCTGAAGAGCCGGCTGCTGTTCCAGCCGGGTGTGATGGTCACGAGCGTGCCGTGGCAGCTGGACTCCTCCGCCGCCGCGCAACCGCTCTCGCCGCTCTTCGCGCCGGGCGCCTCGCGCCGCGGCTACCCCTCGATGGAGCAGCTGCCCGGCGAGTCGGCCCCGAGCGCTACCGCCTCCCGCGCCACCGCGGTCCGCAAGGACGCCGCGGCGGGCAAGGAGACCCCACCCCGGAAGGACACCGGTGATCCGGTCCGCTGAACGCACCCTCGACTGGACCGACCGGGTCCTCGACCTGGAGGTCGGGCCGGTCGCCCACGGTGGACACTGCGTGGCCCGGCACGAGGGCCGCGTGCTCTTCGTGCGGCACGCGCTGCCCGGCGAGCGGGTCCGGGCGGTGGTGACCGGGGACCAGGGCGGCTCGTTCTGCCTGGCCGACACGATCTCGGTGCTCGACGCGTCGCCGGACCGGGTCCCGGCCCCGTGCCCGTGGGCGCGTGCCGGCGGGTGCGGGGGCTGCGACTTCCAGCACGTCGCCCCGCCCGCGCAGCGCGCGCTCAAGACCGCCGTGCTGCGCGAGCAGCTCACCCGGCTCGGCGGGCTGACCGGCGGGCTCGCCGAGACCGTCGAGGTGGAGGAGCTCCCCGGCGGCGCCCTCGGCTGGCGGCAGCGGCTGCGCCTCGCGGTCGACGAGGAGGGCCGCGCCGGCCTGCGCGCCCACCACAGCCACGAGGTCGTCCCGATCTCGGACTGCCTGCTCGCCCCGGCCGGGCTGCTCGACGACCTGCTGGAGCGGCACTGGCGGCCCGGCGACGAGATCGAGGTGGCCGTCGACGCCCTGGGCGAGCGGCATCTCGGCGCGGGCGTGCCGCCGGCGGAGCGCAGCGCCTCCGTGCAGCACGCCGCCGGCCGGGACTGGGAGCTCTCGCCGGGCGCGTTCTGGCAGGTGCACCCGGAGCTGGCGGGCACGCTCGTCGAGATCGTGGGGGAGTGGGCGGGGGCGCCGGCAGGCGGCACGGCCTGGGACCTGTACGGCGGCGTCGGGCTGTTCGCGGCGGTGCTGGCCGGCCAGGTGGGGCCGGAGGGGTCGGTGACGGTCGTCGAGTCGGCGCGGCAGGCGGTGGCCGACGGCGAGCGTGCCCTGCGGGACCTGCCGCAGGTCTCGTTCCGGTCCGGCCGCGTCGAGCGGGTGATCACCGAGCTGCCCGACCCCGACGTCGTTGTCGCCGACCCGCCGCGCAAGGGGCTGGGCCGGGCGATGGTCGACGAGCTGTGCGCGCGGGCCCCGCAGCGGATCGTCTACGTGGCCTGCGACCCGGCCGCGCTGGGCCGCGACGTGAAGCTCTTCGCCGCGCAGGGCTACGCACTCGCCGCCCTGCGCTCCTTCGACGCCTTCCCGATGACGCACCACATGGAGTCGGTCGCGCTCTTCCACCCCGTGAGCGCCGAACGCCCCTAGCGGGGCAGTCGGCGCTCACGACCCGAGCCGACCAGCGGAAACGACGGCAGACAGGAGGACCATGGGCATCGCCGAGTACGTCGAGGGCTGGGAGCCCGGACCCGTCGAGGTGCGGGAGGTCCTGGACCGCGTCCCCTCGGACTCCTTCGCGGGGCTCCTGGACCAGACCTCGCCCATCGACGCCACGGGCCAGGGCTCGACCGCGCTCCCGCCGCTGTGGACCGCGTTCCACTTCCTCGAGCGGCCCGCCACCGCCGAGCTGGGCGAGGACGGGCATCCCCGCGAGGGGCACTTCCTGCCGCCGATCCCGAACCGGCGCCGGATGTTCGCCGGCGGGCGGCTCACCGTGCACTCGCCGCTGCGCGTCGGCGACGAGGTGACCCGGCGCAGTGCCCTGAGCTCGATCACGCCGAAGTCCGGGCGCTCCGGGGACATGCTGTTCGTGACCCTGACCCACGAGTACCTGCGGGCGGGCGAGGTGGCCCAGGTCGAGGAGCACGACGTCGTCTACCGGGAGCAGGAGCCCGGGGCGGCGCGCGCCGCGGCCCCGGCGGCCCCGAAGCCGCGCGAGCCCGAGCCGCCGGCGCCGGGGGAGTGGCAGGCCGTGCTGCGCCCCGACGAGGTGCTGCTGTTCCGGATGAGCGCGCTGACCTACAACGCCCACCGCATCCACCACGACCTGCCGTACACCCGGGACGTCGAGGGCTTCCCCGGTCTCGTGGTGCACGGGCCGCTGCTCGCGCTGATGCTGCTCGAGCTGCCCCGCCGGTTCGCCCCGGACCGCCAGGTCGCGGAGTTCTCCTACCGGCTGCGCCGCCCCGCATTCGCCGGCGCGCCGGTGGTGGCGACGGGCAAGCCGGACGGCTCCGACCTCGTGTGCGGGGTCCCCGGTGCCGACCCGAGCATCACCGGCCAGGTCAGCTTCGCCTGAACCGGCCCCGCCCGAACCGACCCCGCCCGCACCCGTCGGGGGGCGGCCCGGGGAGGATGGGGGCCGTGACAGGTTCGGTTCCCGCAGCGGCCTCCGCGGCCCCCACCGGGGCGGCGGCTCCGCAGTCCCAGACCACCGCCCAGCCGTCGATCGAGCAGCGCATCGCCGACGAGCTGGGCGTGCGCCGGCACCAGGTCGCCTCGGCCGTCGACCTCCTCGACGAGGGGTCGACCGTGCCGTTCGTGGCCCGCTACCGGAAGGAGGCGACGGGCGGGCTCGACGACGCCCAGCTCCGCACCCTCGAGGAGCGGCTGCGCTACCTGCGCGAGCTGGAGGAACGGCGGACCGCCGTGCTCGAGGAGATCCGCAAGCAGGGCAAGCTCACCCCCGAGCTGGAGCAGCAGGTCCTCGCCGCCGAGTCGAAGGCCCGGCTCGAGGACGTCTACCTGCCGTACAAGCCCAAGCGCCGCACCAAGGCCATGATCGCCCGCGAGAACGGCCTCGAGCCGCTCGCCGACGCCCTGCTGGCCGACCCCTCGCTGACCCCCGAGGACGAGGCGGCGAAGTACCTCGGCGAGAACGTCGCCGACGCCGCCGCCGCGCTCGAGGGCGCCCGCGCGATCCTCGTCGAGCGCTTCTCCGAGGAGCCCGACCTGATCGGCGGTCTGCGCGAGCGGATGTGGAGCCGCGGCCTGCTGGTGTCGAAGGTCCGCCCGGGCAAGGAGGCCGAGGGGGTCAAGTTCTCGGACTACTTCGACTTCTCCGAGGCCTTCACCTCGCTGCCGAGCCACCGCATCCTCGCCGTGTTCCGCGGGGAGAAGGAGGACGTGCTCGACGTCTCCCTGGAGCCCGACGCCGAGCCCGCCGAGCCGGGCGTCCGCACCGACTGGGAGACCCTGATCGCCGCGCACGTCGGCATCTCCGACCAGGGCCGGCCCGCGGACCGGTGGCTCAACGACGTCGTCCGCTGGACCTGGCGCACGCGCATCCTGCTGCACCTGGGCATCGACATCCGGGTGCGGCTGCGCACCGCCGCGGAGGAGGGCGCGATCGGCGTGTTCGCCTCCAACCTGCGCGACCTGCTGCTCGCCGCGCCCGCCGGGACCCGGGCGACGATGGGCCTCGACCCGGGGCTGCGCACCGGCGTGAAGGTCGCCGTGGTCGACGGGACCGGCAAGGTCGTGGCCACCGACACGATCTACCCCCACGAGCCGCGCAAGGACTGGAACGGCGCGCTGGTCACGCTCACCAGGCTGGCCACCGAGCACGCCGTGGACCTGATCGCGATCGGCAACGGCACCGCCTCCCGCGAGACGGACAAGCTCGCCGGCGAGCTCGTGGCGATGAACCCCGGGCTGAAGATGACCAAGGTGATGGTCAGCGAGGCCGGCGCCTCGGTGTACTCGGCCTCGGCGTACGCGTCGGCCGAGCTCCCGGACCTCGACGTCTCGCTGCGGGGCGCGGTCTCCATCGCGCGCCGGCTGCAGGACCCGCTCGCCGAGCTGGTGAAGATCGACCCCAAGTCGATCGGCGTCGGCCAGTACCAGCACGACGTGCCCGAGGGCTCGCTGTCCCGCTCGCTCGACGCGGTCGTCGAGGACTGTGTGAACGCCGTCGGCGTCGACCTCAACAGCGCCTCCGCCCCGCTGCTGCGCCGGGTGTCGGGCATCAGCGAGTCCCTGGCCGCGGCGATCGTGTCCCACCGGGACGCCAACGGGCCCTTCCGCACCCGGACCGCGCTCGTCGACGTCCCGCGGCTGGGCCCGAAGGCCTTCGAGCAGTGCGCCGGCTTCCTCCGCATCCGCGGGGGCGACGAGCCGCTCGACGTCTCGGGTGTGCACCCCGAGGCCTACCCGGTCGTCCGGAAGATGGTCGACGCGGCGAAGGTCGGTATCGACGAGCTGATCGGCAACACCACGAAGCTGAAGAACCTGCAGCCGCAGCGGTTCGTCGACGACCGGTTCGGGCTCCCGACCGTCTCCGACATCCTCGTCGAGCTGGAGAAGCCGGGCCGCGACCCGCGCCCGGCCTTCCGCACCGCGACCTTCGCCGAGGGCGTCCACAAGATCGCGGACCTGCGGCCGGGCATGGTGCTGGAGGGCGTGGTCACGAACGTGGCCGCGTTCGGCGCGTTCGTCGACGTGGGCGTGCACCAGGACGGCCTCGTGCACGTCTCGGCGATGTCCAGCCAGTTCGTGTCGGACCCGCGCGAGGTCGTGAAGTCCGGCGACGTCGTCACGGTCAAGGTGCTCGACGTCGACGAGGACCGGAAGCGGATCTCGCTCACCCTGCGTCTCGACGACGAGCCGGGCAAGGGCGGCGCCGGCGGCCGGCAGCGCGCCGGCGGGGACCGCCCGCGCGGCGACCGCGACCGGCAGGGCGGCGGCAAGGG
>NZ_JBEZDN010000111.1:0-26875 GCF_040648315.1 Pseudonocardia sp. NPDC049154 | reverse complement strand
CGACGAGGTAGAGCGCGATCCCGATCCCGTAGAAGGCGGAGACGGCGAAGCCGACGCGCACGACGGCGGCCTCGGGACCGGCGGCCGGGGAACCGGCCGACGAGCTCGCGCCCGGGGTGGAGTACGGGTGGCCGCTCGCGCCGATGCCTGCGGTCGCGCGGCCGTTCGACCAGCCGCCCTTCCGCTACGGCCGCGGGCACCGCGGCGCCGACCTGGTCGGGGGCGTAGGACAGGCGGTGCTCGCGGCGCGGGACGGGGTCGTCGTGTTCGCCGGTCCCGTGGCGGGGCGCGGCGTGGTATCGGTGGAGCACGCCGACGGGCTGCGGACGACCTACGAGCCGGTCACCGGCACCGTCGCCGTCGGGGTGCGGGTGGCCAGGGGCGACCCGATCGGCGTGCTCGAGGCCGGCCACTCCGGGTGTCCGGCCGAGGCCTGCCTGCACTGGGGTGTGCGGCGCGGCGTGCGCTCGACGTCGGAGTACATGGACCCGCTGGTGCTGCTGCGGCCGCGGCACGTCCGGCTGCTGCCGCTCCCCGACCCGTGGCCGGGCTGAGTGTTCCGCGCGCTCAGGCCGGCTCGGTCAGGCGGGTGCGCAGGCGCGTGACCAGGCGGGAGTGCAGCTGACAGACCCGCGACTCGGTCACGCCGAGCAGGCGGCCGATCTCGGCGAGCGTCCGGTTCTCGAGGTAGTAGAGGCGCACGACCTCGCGATCCCGCTCCCCCAGGGCGCCCACGGCGAGGGCGAGCTCGCGCACCGTCTCGCCGTGCTCCACGACCTCCACCGGGTCCGGGGCCGACTCGTCCGCGACCAGCTCCGCGACGGACACCTGCACCTCGCCGCCCGACTCGAGCGCCTCCACGCTCACGAGCTGCCGGTGCTGGAGCATCCCGCGCAGCTCGCGCAGTCCGACGCCCAGCTCGTCGGCGATCTCCCGGTCGTCGGCCGTGCGGCCGAGTCGGGTCTCCAGCCGCTCACGCGCCCGCTCGGCCTCGCGGCGGCGGGCCCGTGCGGTGCGCGGCACCCAGTCCTGGGCGCGCAGCTCGTCGAGCATGGCGCCGCGGATCCGCTGCGCGGCGAAGCTCTCGAACCGGACCTCGCGCTCGGGCTCGAACCGCTCGACGGCCTCGATCAGCCCGAACATCCCGACCTGGACCAGGTCGGCGGCGTCGACGTGGGCCGGCAGGCCGCCGGCCATCCTGCCCGCGACCCCGCGCACGAGCGCCCGGTAATGGATCACGAGCCGGTCCCGCGCGGCCGGCGCGCGGCTCACGAGGAAGTCCGCCCAGAGGGTCGAGGTGATGTCGGCGGCCGACGCCTCGCCCTCGGAGGTGCCGGCGGACGCCGCCCCGGGCGCCTCGCCCACAGCGAGGGTTTCCTGCGCGGTGAGCAGGGCGGCGCCGGGCGTGCCGTCCGGGTCGACGGGCGGGAGCTGCGGACCGGGCGTGCCGTTCGCCGAGCCGCGGTGCCCGATCGGGGGACGGGCGACGGGGTCGGGCGTGTCGGGCGTGTGCTTCCGAAGGGGCGCGACGAGTGCGACGTGCTCGGCTGCGCGGTGCGGGCCGCCGAGGTTCGACTCCGCACCGCCCGCCACGTCCGGTGACACCCCGGACCCGGCCGGGACCGCCCGCAGTGACACCCTGCGTTCGGCGACCGTGGGCGCGTCCGCGGTGGTCAGGGCCGTGGCCAGCGCCCCTGCCAGGCCGCCGACCTGCCGCGTGACCTGCGCAGACTCCACGTCCGGAGCGTCATGCCCGGGGATGAGCCTGGTCATGGACCACCTTCAGACGGTCGACGGTCACGTGCGTGTAGAGCTGAGTGGTTGACAGCGTAGCGTGACCGAGCAATTCCTGTACGTAACGAAGGTCAGCGCCGCCGTCGAGCAGGTGTGTCGCCGCGGCGTGCCGGAAGCCGTGCGGCCCGATGTCCGGCGCACCGGGTAGCGCCGCCATCGCGCGGTGCACGATCGTGCGCGCGACACGGGGATCCAACCGCCCTCCGCGGACGCCGAGGAACAGCGCAGGCGGCGAGCCCGGACGCGCCAGTGCCTGCCGGCCGAGCGCTCGCCAGCGTCGCAGTGCGTCGGCCGCGGGTACCCCGAACACCACGGTCCGCTCCTTGTCGCCCTTGCCGAGGACGCGCAGGGTGCGGCGCTCGTCGTCGACGTCGTCGACATCGAGTCCGCAGGCCTCGCCCACACGGATCCCGGTCGCGTACAGCACCTCGAGCAGCGCGAGGTCGCGGAGGGCCTCCGGGTGCTCCTCGGCCGCGCCCGAGACCGCCGCGTCGAGGACCGCCGCGGCCTGGTCCGCACGCAGCACATCGGGCAGCTCGCCCCGGGACCTGGGCGAGCTCAGCCGCGCCCCGGGGTCGCTCGCGAGCACCCCGTTGCGCACCGCCCACGCGGTGAAGGTCCGCACCGCCGCCGCCCGCCGGGCGAGCGTGGCCCGGCTCGTCCCCGCGCAGTGTGCCTCCCCCAGCCGCCGGCGCAGGTGGGCCAGGTCGAGCGCCGCGAGGGACGGCAAACCGCCCAGCATCCCGACGAGGTCCGAGCGGTAGGCCCGCACGGTGTGGGCGGACCGGCCCCGCTCCAGCTCGAGGTGCCGGAGGAACCGGTCCACGGCCTTGTCGACCTCCGCCACCAGCGCGCGCCCCGACGGGCCGACGCCCGCCTCGACGCCTCCGGTGGCGCCGGCGCTCCGGTCCGCGGCCTCGCCGCCGGCCGGATCGGCGATCTCGTCTGCGGCCTCGCTCCCGGTCGGATCACCGCGCTGGCCCGCGGCCTCGCTTCCGTTCGGGTCGACGCACCCGGCCTCGGACCGGTCCTCCGGCGGGGTCTCACGATCGGACGAGGCCATCCGTCGACGGTGCGTGCCGGGCGAGCCCGGGTCAACGACCCACGCCGGTCGCCTCCACCGACCCGTCCGCGCCTCACCCTCCTGCGCACTCGACCGCTCCGCACGCCGAGATGAGCACCAGCGCTCTCACGGGTGCCCTGCACAGCACTGGTGCTCATCTCGCCCGTCTCGGACCCAGGGCACCGCTCTGGTGATCACACCTGCGGTACCTGGCGGCCGTCAACGGCCGGATGTACCGCACGCGATGATCACAGGTAGAGGCCGCCCCCGCGGAACTGTCTCCGCACACGCGACCTTCGCAGCGGTGGGGGCCGCGACCGCGGACAGAGGGCACGACCTCACGGCTGCAGCACCCTGCTGATCGTGATCGCCAGGCACGCACCGTCGTCTCCGCATCGCGAGCCGACCTGGCCGGATCGGCGGTGCCACCCGAGCCCGCTCGCCGTCATGATCACCACCTGCGGTGCTCCGCGGCCACGAGTGGCCGGGACGTACCGCACGCGGTGATCATGGGCGAGGCGCACCGGCCGGCTCTCCTCCCCACAGCCCTCATCCACCACCCTCTCCCACCGACCGCTGCCAACGGCCCTCGTGGAACTCGGCGAGGCCGCGGCGCTCCAGCTCGACCAGCGCGGAGCGGACGGTGTCGGGCTCCAGGCCCGCCTCGACCGCCAGCCAGGCGATGTCGCGGGCGGCACGTGGGGGCAGGGCGTCGTGCACCCGGGCCTGGGTCTCGTCGAGGACGTCCGTGCGCCGCTGCGGCCGCTCCGGCTCGCGGGCCAGTTCCACCCCCAGCCGCCCGGTCGCCTCGGTGATCTCCTCGGCCCGGGTGACCAGGAGGGCGCCCTGCCGGATCAGCTCGTGGCAGCCCGCGGAGGCCGCCGAGGTCACCGGCCCCGGAACGGCCATGAGGACCGTGCCGAGCTCGCGGGCGTCGGACGCCGTGCGCTGCGCCCCGCTGCGCAGCGCCGCCTCGACCACCACCGTGCCCACCGACAGCGCCGCGATGAGCCGGTTCCGCACCAGGAACCGGTGCCGCGCCGGGACCGCGCCCGGCGGGTACTCG
The DNA here is from genome assembly GCF_040648315.1 of Pseudonocardia sp. NPDC049154. Lineage (NCBI taxonomy): Bacteria > Bacillati > Actinomycetota > Actinomycetes > Pseudonocardiales > Pseudonocardiaceae > Pseudonocardia > Pseudonocardia sp. NPDC049154. The sequence continues at coordinate 22,952 of NZ_JBEZDN010000111.1, read as the reverse complement.
GACACCACCAGGCCGTGGCGGGCGACGCGGTCGATCAGCCCGGCGTGGGACGTGGGGTAGGCCCGGTCGAGCCCGCACGCCAGCACGGCGATCGTGGGCCCGCCACCCGCCAGGGCCCCGCGGTGGGCGGCGCCGTCGATCCCGATCGCCGCACCCGACACGACCGTCTGGCCAACCGCGGCGAGCCCGGCAGCGAGCTCGGCGGCGGTGTGCGTGCCGTAGCCGCTGGCGGCGCGGGCACCGACCATCGCGACCGCGCGGTCCGTGAGATCGGCCAGCGAACCGCTCCCCCGCACCCACAACCCCAGCGGCGGCGCCAGGTCCTTCTTGCCCGTCAGACCGAAGCACGCGAACGGCCACTGCGGCCAGTCAGGGTCCTCGGGGACGAGCAGCCGCGCACCGCAGGCCGCCGCCGCGCCGAGGTCGGCGTCGATCCGGTCCGCCGCGCGCCGCGCGGAGGTCTCGTCCGCCACGCGCTCGGGGACGTCGCCGCGCCGGACCGCGTCGGCCGCCGCGACCGGGCCGAGCAGGTCGACCAGCCTCCCGGTGTGGCGCGCGGGCGGCTCGGCGACCCGCAGCAGGTACGCCCGCGCCCGCAGCACCTCCTCGGCCACCACGACCGGACGGGGCGCCGTGGCGGTCACGCCGCACCCCGCTCGCGGTAGTACAGCGCGTTGTCCACGGTCTCCCGATCCGGCGACGTCGCGCCCGCCAGATCGGCGAGCGTCCACGCGACCCGGAGCGCCCGGTCCGCGCCGCGCGCGGACAGCTCGCCCGCCCGCATCCGCTCCTCCAGCGGCCGGACGACGGCGCGGGGCAGGCCGAAGGTGCGCCGCAGCGCGGGGCCGGGGACCTCGGCGTTGGTCCGCCACCCGTGCGCCGACCAGCGGGCGGCCGCGGCCGCCCGGGCGGCGAGCACCCGCGCGCGGACCGTGGCGGTGTCCTCCTCCCCCGCGCCGACACCGCCGATCTCGGTGACCGGGACCATCCGGGCCCGCAGGTCGACCCGGTCGAGCAGCGGGCCGGACAGCCGCCCGAGGTACCGCCGCCGCACGATCGACGTGCAGATGCAGTCCCGGTCCCGCGCCGGCGCGCACGGGCACGGGTTGGCCGCGAGGACGAGCTGGAACCGCGCGGGATATCGCACGCTCCCGTCCGCCCGGGCCAGCCGGACCTCCCCCTCCTCGAGCGGCGTGCGCAGCGCGTCGAGCACATGGGGCTGGAACTCCGCGCACTCGTCGAGGAACAGGACCCCGCGGTGCGCGAGCGACACGGCGCCGGGCCGGGCCAGCCCGCTCCCGCCACCGAGCAATGCCGCCATGGACGAGGAGTGGTGCGGCGCGACGAACGGGGCGACGCGGCTCAGCGGGTCGCCACCCGCCTCCCCGATCACCGAGCGGACCGACGCCAGCTGGAGCGCCTCGTCCCGGCTGAGCTCCGGCAGCAGCCCGACGATCCGCCGGGCCAGCATGGTCTTGCCCGTGCCCGGCGGGCCGACGAGCAGCAGATGGTGCCCGCCCGCCGCGGCGACCTCGAGCGCGCGGCGCGCGTCCGGCTGGCCCACGACGTCGGCCAGATCGGGCACCGCGGCGGGCGGGGTGGGTGGGGGCCCCAGCGGCCGGTCCAGCTCACGTTCCCCGGCGAACCAGCCGACGACCTGGTCGAGCGTGGTTGCCCCGTAGACGTCGACGTCGTCGACCAGGCCTGCCTCCTCGAGCGCGGCGACCGGTACCACCACCCGGCGCAGACCGGCCGATCGCGCCGCGAGGACGCTCGGCAGGACCCCACGCACGGGCCGCACCCGGCCGTCGAGGGCGAGCTCGCCGAGCAGCACGGTGCTTCCCAGCCGGTCGGGGTCGACCACGCCCGCACCGGCCAGGACGCAACAGGCGAGGGCCAGGTCGAAGCGGGACCCGGTCTTGCGCAACGTGGCCGGGGAGAGCGCGAGCAGGATCCGCACCGACGGCCACTCCCGGCCCGAGTTCACGACGGCCGACCGCATCCGGTGCACGGACTCCTGCAGCGCGGTGTCGGCCAGCCCGACGATCTGGACGCCGGGGATCCCGCCGCCCACCAGCGCCTCGATCTCGACGGGTACGCCCTCGACGCCGTGCAGCGCCACGGACCAGCCCCGGGCGAGCGCCATCAGAACGCCGCCTCGTAGTGCTCGAGGGTGACCGGCCGGCCGGGGCGCATCAGCACCGCGACGACGTCGAACCGGATCTCGCACCACGCCACGTGGTGCGCCGCGAGCCAGGCCTTGGTGACCCGCCGGATGCGCTGGGCCTTGAGCCCGGTGACGGCCTCGGCGGGCTCGCCGTACCGGGTGCCGGAGCGGGTCTTGATCTCGCAGACCACCAGGCGGGTGCCGTCCCGCTCCCGCTGGGTTGCCACCACGTCGATCTCGCCCTCCCGGCACCGCCAGTTCCGGGACAGCACGACGAGGCCCTTGCGTTCGAGGTACTCGACCGCGACGTCCTCGCCGCGGCGGCCGAGCTCGTCCTTGGCTGCCATGCCGGACACGATCTCCGCCCGCACCGACCCGTGGGGCGGAACGCGGAAAGTGCTCCACAGGAGCCGCGGACGGTGGACAACCGCCGGTGCCGACGGCCGGGACGACCGGAACCGTCGGGGTGAGGTGCTAGGCCGTGTCGCCCAACCCGGCACCACCGCTCCCGGCGTCCACGCCGTCCCCGCCGGCGTTGCCGGGCCACCCGAATACGCCCGGTATGAGGGCGGCCCGGCTGCCTTGCCGGGAACGACGTGGATCACCGGGGCCCGGCGGCGCCGGGCTGAGAGACACGGCCTAGTGGCCGAACTGGTCGCCCTCGGGCAACCGCAGGTCCGGCTTGTCGAGCTCCTCGATGTTGACGTCCTTGAACGTCACCACCCGGACGTTCTTCACGAAGCGCGCCGGCCGGTACATGTCCCAGACCCACGCGTCGGACATCCGGACCTCGAAGTAGACCTCGCCGTCCGCGTTGCGGGGCGCGACGTCGACGGAGTTGGCCAGGTAGAAGCGCCGCTCCGTCTCCACGACGTACGAGAACTGGGAAACGATGTCGCGGTACTCCTTGTAGAGCGTGAGCTCCATCTCGGTCTCGTACTTCTCGAGATCCTCGGCGCTCACGACTCCACTCCCCCTGCGACCCTGTCCTCGCCCGCGTCCCCGACGAGGAGTGCCTCGTCGTCCACGGCGAACTCCGCGTCCTCGATGTCCCCGGTCTCCTCGCCGGCCGCCCCATTCTGGACCAAGGCCACCCGATCGCCGACGCGGGCCACCGAGGCGACGTTCACGAACGAGAACCGGTGCTCGGGGCACGGCCCGTGCTCGGCGAGGGCGGCGTCGTGCACCGGCGTGCAGTAGCCCTTGTGCTCGGCGAAGCGGTACTGCGGGTACTGCCCGTCCAGCTCGACCATCAGCCGGTCCCTGGTCACCTTGGCCAGCACCGACGCCGCCGCCACACAGGCCGCCGTCAGGTCGCCCTTGGGCACGGCGAGGCTCGGCCGGCCGAACCCGCGGACGGGGAAGCCGTCGGTGAGGACGTAGCCCGGGGGGTGGCTCAGGCCCGCGACGGCGCGGCGCATGCCCTCGATGTTGGCGACGTGCACCCCGCGCCGGTCCACCTCGGCGGGCGGGATCACGATCACCGAGAAGTCCTCGGCGCGGCGCAGGATCCGGTAGTAGAACTCCTCGCGCACGGCGTGGGTGAGCATCTTGGAGTCGGTCAGGCCCTCGAGCCGCTTGGCGTCCCCGGGGCGCAGCACGCACGCCGCGACCACGAGCGGACCGGCGCAGGCCCCGCGGCCGGCCTCGTCGACGCCCGCGACCGGGCCGAGGCCGTGCCGCTGCAGCGTGCTCTGCAGGGTCCACGTGCCGGCGGACGCGCGCACGGTCGCCCGGCCGGGCTTCCACCCCGGGGGCAGGAGCTCGGCGGGACGCTTCCGGCGGGGGCGGCGGGCGGGCCGCTGGACGGGTGCAGCCACCTCAGGTTCGACGTCGGCGGGGCAGGAACTCCTCCTCGGCCGCCAGCAGGGATCTCCTGCGGAGCAGCCAGAACGGCACCACACCGAGCACCCCCAGGGCGAGCGACGCGCCGTCCCCGGCGACCCCGAGGGCGGTCGCCTGCGACTGCTGCGGGTTCGTGCTGTCGATGAAGCCGAACCGGCTGACCGGCAGCACCTTCATCCGGGCCTTGCCGATGACGTTGTCGACCGGGATGGGCCCGTGACCGTCGATGCGGGAGTCCGACGAGTTGTTGCGGCTGTCGCCCATCACCCACAGCTCGCCCTGCGGCACCGTGATCGGGCCGAACGGGATCTGCCGCGCCGGCCCGGCCTCGGGCAGGTAGTAGATGTAGGGCTCGTCGAGCGGCTGGTTGTCGACCATGACCCGGTTGCGGGAGTCGCAGCAGGAGACCGTCTGCCCGCCGACGGCGATCACGCGCTTGACGAAGTCCTTCTCGTCCGGCGGCGCGAGCCCGATCAGGGACAGGAACTGCTGGACGACCTCGCCGAACGTGCTGGTGGGCTCGTCGACCGTGAACTCGGTGTTGACCCAGGAGTCCGGCCCGCGGAACACGACGACGTCCCCGGGCTGCGGGTCGCCGAACCGGTAGGTGACCTTGTCGACGAGCACGCGGTCGTTGTTGCAGCCGGTGCACCCGTGCAGCGTGGTCTCCATCGAGCCCGACGGGATCACGTACACCTTGGCCAGGAACGCCTGGATGAGGATGGTGAGGACGAGCGCCACACCGACGAGGAGCGGGAGCTCCTTCCAGAAGGTGTTGCGCCGGCGCCGCCCCGAGCGGGGCTTCTTGCCGCCGGGACCGCGCTTCGGCACGTAGTCCGACGCGGGATGGCTGCCGGACGTGGCGCCAGCGCGCCGGCGGTGCCGGCCGGGGACGCCGTCGGACTCGGCGGCGGAGGGGTCGACCCGACGCTGGGGCTCGACGACGCCGTCGGCCGGCGCGGTCTCCTCGGTGACCTCCGCGTCCGCCTCCGCGGGCACAGGCGGCATGCCGACGACGTCCGTGGGGCGGTCGTCGTCGAGGGGGCGCCGGGGCGCGCCGCGGCGGGGGTCCGGCGCACCACCCAGCGGGGCGCCGACCGGCCGGAAGCCGGGACTGCTGTGCGCGGGCGGCGGAGGCCCGGGCGGCGGGCCGGCGGGGCGGAAGGGCCGCTCCCCGTTCGCCGGGAGGCCGTTCGACGGGGGCCGCCCGTTGTGCGGACCGCCGTACTGCGCCGACGACGCCGGGCCCGGGAACTGCGGGCCCCGCCCGTTCGGCGGCGCCTGACCGTGCCCGTTCTGCGGAACCTGCGCGGACTGCGGTCCGTACCCGTTCTGCGGTCCGTACCCGTTCGACGGGGCGTGCCCGTTCGAGGAGATCGGCCCGTTCGAGGAGATCGGCCCGTTCGAGGAGATCGGCCCGTTCGACGGAGGCTGACCGTTCGACGGGGGCTGTCCGTTCCCGCCCGGCCCACGCCCCTCGAACCCGCCCCGCGGCCCCGGGAAGGGCGCGCCGGCGGGTCCGGTACCGGGAACGCGCCGCGCGGGCACCTCACCGACGGGAGCGCCACCGCCCGACCGGGGGTCGGACGGGTCCGTGGGCCCGTACCGCCGCGACGGGGCGCGGCGGTCGTCGGGGAGCTCGGGTGACGCCACGTGGTGAGGCTACGTCAGGGCCGCGTCTCGAAGGGGTGACGGGCTCAGGACGCGCTCGGGGTCTCGCGCTTCTCCTTGATCTTGGCGGCCTTGCCGCGCAGGTCACGGAGGTAGTAGAGCTTGGCGCGACGCACGTCACCCCGCGTCGCGACCTCGATCTTCTCGATGTTCGGGGTGTGCACCGGGAAGGTGCGCTCGACGCCCACGCCGAACGACACCTTGCGGACCGTGAAGGTCTCGCGGGCACCGGCGCCCTGGCGCCGGATGACGACGCCCTGGAACACCTGGACCCGGGAGCGGCTGCCCTCGATGACCTTCACGTGCACCTTGAGCGTGTCACCCGGCCGGAAGCTGGGGATGTCGGAGCGCAGGATCTGTGCGTCCAGGTCGTCCAGGGTGTTCATCGCGCGGTCCGTCCTCGTCCAATGTTCGTCGTGCAAGCGTGTGTGCCAGGGCTCGGGCAGGGGCACCAGTCCCCGATGGGAGGCGCCGACACACGTTCGTCGGCCCGTGGCAACCCGTCCATAGTGCCAGACGGGTTCCGGCCGGGTGACACCGGTGGGGCCGGTCAGCCCCGCTCCGCTGCCCCCAGGGTATCGAGCACCGCGCGGTCGGCCGCGTCCAGGGCCCCCTCGGGCAGCGCGGCGAGGAGATCGGGGCGCCGCTCGGCCGTGCGTTCGAGGGCGCGGTCGCGCCGCCAGCGGTCGACGGCGGCATGGTTCCCGCTGCGCAGCACCGCCGGCACCGGCAGGTCCCGCCACACCTCGGGCCGGGTGTAGGAGGGACCTTCGAGCAGGCCGTCGGAGAAGGAGTCCTCGGCCGCCGAGCGCGGGTTGCCGAGCACACCCGGCAGCAGCCGGACGACGGCCTCGACCATCACCAGCACCGCCACCTCGCCGCCGACCAGCACGTAGTCGCCGATGCTGACCTCGTCGACGGGCATCCGGGCCGCGTAGTGGTCGACCACGCGCTGGTCGATGCCCTCGTAGCGGCCGCAGGCGAAGACCAGCCGCTCCTCCCCCGCCCAGGCCCGCGCGGTGGCCTGCGTGAACGGTCGCCCGGCCGGAGTCGGCACGACGAGCCGCGCCGGCCCGCCCGCCAGCACCTCGTCGAGCGCCTCGCCCCACACCTGGGGCTTCATCACCATGCCGGGGCCGCCGCCGTAAGGGGCGTCGTCGACGGCCTGGTGGACGTCGTGGGTCCAGTGCCGCAGGTCGTGCACCCGGACATCGATCAGGCCCTTCTCGACCGCCCGACCCAGCAGCGCCTCGCGCAGCGGGGCAAGGTAGCCCGGGAAGATGGTCACGACGTCGATCCGCACCGAGCGGATCCTGCCAAAGGGGAGGTGCCGAGGTGCCCACCGGCCTGTCCTCGCTGTGGTCCTCCGGCGGGCAGTGGTCCCTCGTGCTCCCGGTGCTGCTCGCACTGGTCCTGACCACGGTGATCGGACTGGAGCGCGAGGCGGGCGCGAAGAGTGCGGGCCTGCGCACGCACACCCTGGTCGGGGTGGGCGCGGCGGTGTTCATGCTGGTGTCGAAGTACGGGTTCGGCGACCTGCTCGGCACCGAGCACGTCGCCCTCGACCCGTCCCGGATCGGCGCGCAGATCGTCTCCGGCATCGGGTTCATCGGCGGCGGACTGATCTTCGTCCGACAGGACGTCGTCCGCGGTCTGACGACGGCGGCCACCGTCTGGCTCGCCGCCGGCATCGGCACCGCGTGCGGGGCCGGCCTGCCCGTCCTGGCCGTGGCCGCGACCGCCGGGCACTTCGTGGTCACCCGCGGCCTGCTGCCCCTGGCCCGCGCGACCCAGCGGCACCGCCGCGACCCCCCGGTGCTGCGGCTCCGCTACGCCGACGGCCGCGGCATCCTCCGCACGGTCCTGCAGCTGTGCACCCGGCGCGGGTGGGCGGTGCAGGACCTCGCGATCGCGCGGGAGAGCGTGAGCGACGACGGCGCCCGGGTCGCCGCCGTCACCCTCCGGCTCGCGGGCCGGGGCGATCTCACCGCGCTGGCCGGCGAGCTCGCCGAGGTCGAGGGCGTTCGCTCCGCCCGCACGGGGCACGAGGACACCTTCGACGAGGAGGAGTGATCAGCCGCTCGCCTCGCCGCGGCCGAGCCCCTCGACCGCGGAGCGCATGCCGTCGAGCGTGACGCCGCGGGCCGCCAGCAGGTCCCGGGCCCCGCCCTCGGCGTGCAGCAGGCCGAGCAGGACGTGCTCGCTGCCGATCTCCTTGTGCTTGAGCCGCAGCGCCTCGCGCAGGGAGAGCTCCAGCGCCTTCTTCGACGAGTCGTCGAACGGGATGTGCCCGAACATCCGGCGCTGCTTGCCGGCCCGCGTCCGGTCGAGCGCGCCCGGCCCGAACGCCTCCTCCGCCTGCCGGCGCACCTCCTCGAGGTCGATGCCGAGCAGGGCCAGCTTCTCCGCGTCGAGGGCGCCCTCCGCGCGGGGCAGCCGCGTGATCTCCGCGGCGACGTCGGCCCGTTCGACACCGGCCCTGCGCAGCAGCGCCGCGGCCGTCGACTCCGGCGTCGCGGGGGCGTCGTAGAGGCCGAGGAGCAGGTTCTCGGTCCGGATCTGCACCTGCCTGCGCTCGCGCGCGTCCTCCTGGGCCAGCACCACCGCGCGGCGGGCCGCCTGCGTGAATCGTTCGAACATCGCGTCTCCCTAGTACCCGAGCCGCCGGTACTTCTTGTGCACCGCCTGCTTGCTCACCTGAAGCACGCCCGCGATCTGGGCCCAGGACCAGCCCTGGGCCCGGGCGTTGCCCACCTGCAGCTCCTCGAGCGACTCCTGCAACGCCCGGAGCGCCGCCACCGCCGCCAGGCCGACGTGCGGGTCCTTGCTGGACGCCGCCGCGGCCACCGCCGTCGCATCTGTCATGTCGTCAACTTACGTTGACGGCGGGCGGTCGTCAACCTTGGTTGACGCAGAGGGCACGAGAAAGGCCCCGCCGCGGTGCGACGGGGCCTCTCGGTCCGGATCAGGCGCAGGTCAGGGGGTGTCGAGGTCCAGCAGGCCCTCGGGCGGGTCGACGACCACGCGCCCGCCCTCGAGGTCGATCGTCGGGACGATCTCGGTGACGAACGGGACCAGCGCGTCTGGCCGGCCCTCGCGGGCGACGGCCAGCAGGTCGCCGCCCGGACCGAGGACGACCTCGCGCACGGTCCCGAGCACGGTGCCGTCGGGCAGCTCGGCGCGCAGGCCCTCGAGCTGGTGGACGTGGAACTCCTCCGGGTCCTCCGGCGGGGCGAGCTCGGCGGTCGGCACCAGCAGCTGGGTGCCGCGCAGCTCCTCGGCGGCCGTGCGGTCCGCCGCCTCCGCGAACCGGACGAGCAGCCGCCCCGAGTGGGGACGGCTGCTCTCCACGGTCAGCGTCGCGTCCGGGGCGCCGCGGCGGCGGGCGCGCAGCACCGACCCGGCGGCGAAGCGCACCTCCGGCGAGTCCGTGCGCACCTCGATCGCCAGCTCGCCGCGCAGGCCGTGGGCGCGCGCGACGACCCCGACGAGGAGTTCGGTGCTGTTACCGGTCGGTGTCGACGACATCGACCCGCACACCCCGTCCGCCGATGCCCCCCATCACGGTGCGCAGCGCGGTGGCGGTCCGCCCGCCGCGACCGATGACCTTGCCCAGGTCCTCGGGATGCACCCGGACCTCGAGCGTGCGGCCCCGGCGGTTCGTGACGAGGTCCACCCGGACGTCGTCCGGGTGGTCGACGATGCCCCGGACCAGGTGCTCCAGGGCGTCCGCCAGAACGCTCACGACTCGGTCGACTCCGCCGCCTCGTCAGCCTTGGGGGCCTCGTCGGACTTCTCGGCCTTGGCGGCCTTCTTCTTCGGCGTGGTGGCCTCGGTGGTCGGCTCCTCGCCCGCGGCGGCCAGGGCGGCGTTGAATCGCGCCAGCTTGTCGACCTTCTCCGGCTGCGGCTTGAGGGTGCCCTCGGCGCCCGGCAGGCCCTTGAACTTCTGCCAGTCGCCGGTGATCTCGAGCAGGTGCTGCACCGGCTCGGTCGGCAGCGCGCCGACGCCCAGCCAGTACTGCGCGCGCTCCGAGTCGATCTCGATCAGGCTCGGCTCGCTCTTCGGGTGGTACTTGCCGATCGTCTCGATGGCGCGCCCGCTGCGGCGGGTGCGCGAGTCGGCGACGACGACGCGGTAGTACGGCTGACGGATCTTGCCCAGACGCATCAGCTTGATCTTGACGGCCACGCTTCTCGGTGCTCCTCGCGGATCGTGTGTGCTGCTCGTGAGTCAGCGCAGGACCGCGTGGGGGTACGGCTCGCTCACTCGACTGCTCCCGGCCGCGGCATCGGTAGAGGGCCGGCCACGGACCCGACGCACCATTCTGCCAGACGCCTACAGGGACGCGGGCACCCCTCCGGTCAGCGCGAGCGCCAGTCCGAGCGCCGGCAGCAGGTTGTTGACCTGGTGGGCCACGATGCTCGCCGGCAGCCGCCCGGTGAACACCCGGGCCAGCCCGATCGGCAGCGCCACGACCAGGAGCAACGGCGTGCGGGTCAGCTCGAAGTGGGCCATCGCGAACAGCAGCGTGGTGATGGCGAAGGCCACCCACCGGTTCGCCCCGTGCTTGGTGACCGCGCCCCACAGCAGCCCGCGGTAGACGATCTCCTCACAGACCGGTGCCACGAACGCGACCAGCAGGAACACCCCGAGCGCGACCGGCCAGCCGACCCGGATGCCGTCGAACGCCTGCCCGACGGCCGTGGTCGCGTTGTCCGGCCCGACGATCGCCACGTAGACCAGCGACGCCGGGACGCTCACGACGAGGCCGCCGAGGCCCCACAGCAGGCCGGCCGCGACGTCCCGGGCGCTCCACCTCAGGCCCAGGTCGACCCGCGGACCGTTGCCGCGGACCCGGGTGATGAGCAGCGCCGACGCCGCCGCCAGCACCGTCGGCACGGACAGCCCGAGGATCACCGCGGCGACCGACGGCCCCTCGGGATCGACCAGCAGCGCGGCGATCAGGAACGACGAGCCGAGGAACAGGATCTCGACCAGCACGTACGCCCCGATCCCCCAGCGGTGCGGGGGCGGGTCCTCGGAGGCCGGCGGCTCCGGTGCGCCGATCGGCGCCTGCTGCGGCGGGTACGACGGCGGGGCGGACGGGAACGGGCCGGTCGGCGGTGGCGCGGACGGCGCGGACGGCGGGTCCGGGGTCGAGTCGGGCTGGCCCACGACACGACGCTACCGGGCGCGGGCGCGCACGGCGCCCCCGCCGGGCACCGGGTTCAGTACCGCCGGCCCCGGAGCAGCACCAACACCGGGTCGCGCAGGACCGCCGGGTTCCGCCGCGGGTCCTCCCGGTACACGACCAGGTCCGCGGGCGCGCCCGGCTCGAGGCCCGGCCGTCCCAGCCAGCGGCGGGCGGTCCAGGAGGCGGCGCCCACGGCGTCGGGGTGGCCGGCCTGCCGCAGCGCCTCGATCTCGTCGGCGATCCGGCCGTGCCGGATACCGCCGCCGGCGTCCGTGCCGGCGAAGACGGGGACGCCGGCGTCGAGCGCCCGGCCGACCGTGTCCCGGGCGGTGCGGTGCAGCTCCCGCATGTGCTCGGCGTAGGCCGGGTACCTGCCGGCCTTGTCGGCGATCCCCGGGAAGGTGTCGACGTTGATCAGCGTGGGCACCAGCGCGGTCCCGCGCTCCGCCATCTCGGCGATGAGCTCGTCCGTGAGGCCGGTGCCGTGCTCGATGCAGTCGATCCCGGCGCCGATCAGCCCGGGCAGGGCCTCCGTGCCGAAGACGTGCGCGGTCACCCGGGCCCCGGCCGCGTGCGCGGCGTCGACGGCGGCCTTCAGCACGTCGTCCGGCCAGAGCGGGGTGAGGTCGGCGTCGGCGCCCATCCCCCGGTCGATCCAGTCCCCGACGAGCTTCACCCAGCCGTCGCCCGCGGCGGCCTGCTCGGCGACGGCGTCGGGCAGCAGGGCCGGGTCGTCGAGGTCGATCGACAGTCCGGAGATGTACCGCTTGGGCCGGGCCAGGTGCCGGGCCGCCCGGATGATCTCCGGGAGGTCCACGCGGCCGCGCAGCGGCGAGGTGTCCGTGGGCGAGCCGCAGTCGCGCAGCAGCAGCGCGCCCGCGCCGCGCTCGACGACCGCCTGCTCCTCGCACTCCGCCAGGTCGGCGGGCGCACCGCCGGTCGCGATCCCGACGTGGCAGTGCGCGTCGACCAGCCCGGGGAGGATGAACGGCGCGTCGACGACCTCCGCGCCGGGCAGGGGCTCCGCGCTGACCTGGCCGGCGTCGTCGACGTACAGGTCCGTGCCACCGTCCGGGAGGACGGTGCCGCGCAGGTGCAGCACTACTTGCCCTTCTTGTTCCCGAAGTTCAGCTTCGACGGGTCGAAACCGGGCGGGAGCTGGTCGAGGCCGGGCGGCATCTGCTGCAGGCTCGGCGGCATCTGCGAGAGGTCGGCGCCGAAGGGGTTCGCCGCGGCCGGCTGCCGGTTCGGGCGGCCGCCCTTCTTCGCCTGCTTGGCCTTGCGCTTGTTCTTCGCCTGCTTCCGGGTGGCCGAGCGCCCGCCGCCGAAGCCGAACTGGCCCGCCATCATCTTCATCTGCTTGCGGGCCTCGAAGAAGCGGTTGACCAGGTCGTTCACGTCCGAGACGGTGACGCCGGAGCCATTCGCGATACGCAGCCGCCGCGACCCGTTGATGATCTTCGGATCGTCCCGCTCGGCGGGGGTCATGCCGCGGATGATCGCCTGCAGCTTGTCCAGCTGCTTGTCGTCGACCTGGGCGAGCGCCTCCTTCATCTGCGCCGAGTTGGCGCCGGGAAGCATGTTCAGGATGTTGCCGATCGGCCCCATCTTGCGGATGGCGAGCATCTGCTCGAGGAAGTCCTCGAGGGTGAGCTCGCCCGTGGAGATCTTCTGCGCTGCCTTCTGCGACTGCTCCTCGTCGAAGACCCGCTCGGCCTGCTCGATCAGGGTGAGCAGGTCGCCCATGCCCAGGATCCGGCTGGCCATCCGGTCCGGGTGGAAGACGTCGAAGTCCTCGAGCTTCTCGCCGTTAGACGCGAAGAGGATCGGCTGGCCGGTCACCTCGCGGACGCTCAGCGCGGCACCACCGCGGGCGTCGCCGTCGAGCTTGGTGAGCACGACACCCGAGAAGCCCACCCCGTCCCGGAACGCCTCGGCCGTGGCCACCGCGTCCTGACCGATCATGGCGTCGACGACGAACAGCGTCTCGTTCGGCTGCACGGCCGCCTTGATGTCGCTGGCCTGCTGCATCAGCTCGGCGTCGACACCCAGGCGGCCCGCGGTGTCGACGATGACGATGTCGTACTGCTTCTCGCGCGCGAAGGCCACACCGCGGCGCGCGACGTCGACCGGGTCGCCGACGCCGTTGCCCGGCTCCGGCGCGAAGGTCGGCACCCCGGCGCGCTCGCCGACGATCTGCAGCTGGTTCACGGCGTTGGGCCGCTGGAGGTCGCAGGCGACCAGGAGGGGGGTGTGGCCCTGGTCCTTGAGATGGCGGGCCAGCTTGCCCGCGAGGGTCGTCTTACCGGAACCCTGCAGACCCGCGAGCATGACGACGCTCGGCGGCTCCTTGGCCAGCGCGATCCGGCGGGTCTCGCCGCCGAGGATGCCGATGAGCTCCTCGTTGACGATCTTGACGACCTGCTGCGCCGGGTTCAGCGCCTGCGAGACCTCGACACCCTTCGCCCGCTCCTTGACCCGGGTGATGAAGGACCGCACCACCGGCAGCGCGACGTCGGCCTCGAGCAGCGCGATGCGGATCTCGCGCGCCGTGGTGTCGATGTCGGCGTCGGACAGCCGGCCCTTGCCGCGCAGGTCGCGCAGCGCTCCGGACAGGCGGTCGCTCAGGGTGTCGAACACCCCAGCGAGTCTACGTGGCCCCGCCCCCGGGACGCAGACCCCTGCACCCGTCCCCGCACCCCGCGAGTCGCGCCCTCGCCCCCGGCGGGTCGCGCTCCGGGATTCCGCGAGTCGGTAGTTCCGGCACCGCGAGTCGGCAGTTCCGGCACCGCGAGTCGGCAGTTCCGGACGACCGAGTCTGCGATTCAGGGAGTCACGGCGAGACCGCGTGCGGCCGTGGGGCGGTCGAGGGAGATCGCCCGTACCCATTGCTCGCCCAGGGTGCCCGCACCGATCCGGGCCGCGACGCCGTCGGCCCGGCCCACGTGGCGGGCGAAGGACCGGCTCTGGATCATGCGGCCGCGGTCGGACTGCCCGCGCAACGCCTCCTCGGGCGCCGCGTCGATCCAGACGAGGTAGGCCGCGCGACCGGTGAGCCGGGCCAGGCCGCGGACCAGGCGCCGGAGCCGCGTCGACGTCGCCGGCAGGTGCACGACGACGACGCGGGCGGAGCCCGTCGCGGCCAGCACCGCGGCCACCCGGTGCAGGAGGTGCACCAGCGCCCGGATCCGCGGGTACGGCACCCCCGGCAGGACGCGCGTCAGGAGGTCACGCTGGGTCTCGGAGTCCAGCACCCGCAGCCCCGGCCGCTGCGGCATGCGACGCAGCAGCGTGCTCTTGCCGGCGCCGGGCACGCCCGCGACCAGCACCAGCGCGCGGCCCGGCACCGACAGTCGAACCGGCGCCGCGGCGCCTCCGGCGGCGAGCCCGGGCCCCGGCGGGAGGGGCAGCGGGCGGGGCGGGGTGTCGCCGGGCACGGTCGCGAGGGTCATGGGCACCCAACGTCCGGTTCCGCCCGTTCGTTCCGCCCACCCGGTTCCGCACAGCGCCGCCACAGCTTCCGGCTCCCCGACCTCCCGCTATCGCGCAGTCGGCCGCCCGGAACTGCCGACTCGCGCTGCCGGAACCCCCGACTCGCGCTGCCGGAACCCCCGACTCGCGCTGCCGGAAGTGCCGACTCGCGGGGGGCGACAGCGCGACTCGCCGGGACGGGAGCGCGACTCGCGGTGCCGACGTGTCCTCAGAGGGCGTCGGTGCCGCGTTCTCCCGTGCGGACGCGGACGATCGTCTCGACCGGGGTGACCCACACCTTGCCGTCGCCGATCTTGCCGGTGCGGGCGGCGTCGACCAGGGCGTCGACGACCCGGTCGGCCACCGCGTCGTCGACCACCACCTCGACGCGGATCTTCGGCACGAAGTCGACGGCGTACTCCGCGCCCCGGTAGACCTCGGTGTGGCCCTTCTGCCGGCCGAAGCCCTGCACCTCGGTCACCGTCATGCCCAGGACGCCGAGCTGCTCGAGCGCCTCCTTGACGTCGCCGAGCGCGAACGGCTTGACGATCCCCGTCACCAGCTTCATGTCCAGTTCCTCTCCGGTCCCGAGCCGCGGGTGCGCAGCGGCGAGTACTCGTAGGCGCTCTCGGCGTGCTCGGCCTCGTCGATCCCGCCGGTCTCGACGTGTTCCGGCACCCGGAAGCCGATGGTCCGCCGCACCAGCCACGCGAGCCCGGCGCTGCCGGCGAAGGCCCACCCCGCCGCGACCAGGATCGCGACCACCTGGGCGCCGAGCAGGCCGAACCCGCCGCCGTAGAACAAGCCGTCCCGCCCTGCCGGGTTGACCGCGGCGGTGGCCACGAACCCCATCAGGACGAGGCCGACCATGCCGCCGACGCCGTGGATGGCCACGACGTCGAGCGAGTCGTCGTAGCCCAGCCGGTACTTCAGCCGGATCGCCAGCTGGCAGACGACGCCCGCGGCGACCCCGATCAGCAGTGCGCCGAAGGTGTCGACGTACCCGCAGGCAGGCGTGATGCCCACCAGCCCCGCGATCGCGGCGGACGCGCCGCCGAGGCTGGTGGGCCGGCCGTCGAGCCGGTGCTCGAGCGCCAGCCAGGCGACGACCGCGGCGGCGGCCGAGGTCATGGTCGTGACGAAGGCGTTGCTCGCCACCGCCCCGGCGGCCAGGGCGGATCCGGCGTTGAACCCGAACCAGCCGAACCACAGCAGGCCCGCGCCCAGCAGCACGAACGGCAGGTTGTGCGGGCGCATCGGCTCGTGCGGCCAGCCCCGCCGCTTCCCCAGCACCAGCGCGAGGGCCAGCGCCGACGCCCCCGAGTTGATCTCGACGGCGGTCCCGCCGGCGAAGTCGAGCGCGTGCAGGGTGTTGGCGAGCCAGCCGCCCTGCCCGGACACCGCGCCGTCGAACGCGAAGATCCAGTGCGCGAGGGGCACGTAGACGACGAGGGTCCAGCCGGCCACGAAGAGCGTCCACGGCCAGAACCGGGCCCGGTCGGCGATCGCCCCGGACAGCAGGGCCCCGGTGATCACGGCGAACATCAGCTGGAACATCGCGAAGGCCTGCACCGGCACCCCGCCGACCACGAGGTCGACCTCGCGCAGCCCCGCGAACTCGAACCCGCCGATCAGCCCGCCGTGCGAGTCGCCGAACACCAGCGAGAACCCGACGAGCACCCAGACCAGCCCGATCACGCCCAGGCTGACCAGCGACATCATCATCATGTTGAGCACGCTGGAGGCACGGACCATGCCGCCGTAGAAGAACGCCAGGCCCGGCGTCATCAGCATGACCAGCGCCGCGCAGCCCAGCACGTACGCCGTGTTCCCGGTGTCCATCACGCTCCCTCGCCGTCGGCCGGGAGCATGATCCGTACCCTGTGTTTCCCGAATGTTTCGGGATGTTACGACGGCATGAAACGGCTCGGCCTCAGCGTTTCGCGGAGGTTGCGCGGGCCTTCCCCGTCGCGGCGAGGACCGCCTGCTCGATGCGCCGACGGTCGGTGCGGGGCACCTGTCCGTCGGGCCCGGGGCCGGACACCCCGAACGAGTCGACGACCGACGCGCCGAGGGTGGCCACGCGGGCCCACCGGATGTCGAGCCCCGAGTCCTCGAGGGCCGCGGCGACCCGGTGCAGCAGCCCGATCCGGTCCTGCCCCCGCAGCTCGACGACGACGGCTCCGGTGGCCTCGTCGTCGAACCAGAGCACGCGGGGCGGGGCGGTCCGCTCCACCGCCTCGGTGGTCGGGGCGTAGTCGCGTTCCTTGCGGGCCAGCGCCTCGGCGAGCCCGAGGGTGCCGTCGAGGACCCGGCCGAGGTCGTGCCGCACGACGGCCGGGTCGGGCAGCCCGCCGAACCGTGGCGACACGGCGAAGCTCGACACCGCCACCTCGCCCTCGGTCGTGACCGAGGCCGCGTGCACCTCGAGCGAGTGCAGCGCCAGGACGCCCGCCGCGGCGGACAGCGCCCCCGGCCGGTCCGGTGTGCCGATCACGACCGTCGCGAGGTCCTGGTCGGAGATGAGCCGCAGCTGCGGCTTGCCCTCCTTCTCCACGCCCGCGACGACCTCGGCCGCGGCCTGCTCGGCCGTGTCGGCGATCCGGACGGGCCCGGGCAGCGGCTCGCCGATCATCAGCGCGCGGACCCGGCCGGTGAGGTCCCGGATCAGCGCCCGCTTCCACGGGCTCCACACACCCGGCCCGGTGGCCAGCGAGTCCGCCTCGGCCAGGGCGTCGAGCAGGTCGAGCAGCAGCGGGTTCCCGTCGAGGGTCTCGACGATCCGGGTGAGCGTCGCCGCGTCGTCGAGGTCGCGGCGCGTGGCGGTGTGCGGCAGGAGCAGGTGGTGACGGACCATCGCGCCGAGCGTCTCGACGTCCCGCTCGCCGAACCCGAGCCGCCGCCCGATCTGCAGTGCGAGCGACTCCCCCACCTCGGAGTGGTCGCCGCCGCGGCCCTTGCCGATGTCGTGCAGCAGCGCCCCGACCAGCAGCAGGTCCGGACGCGAGACGCGGGTGGTGAGCGTGGCGGCCTGCGCGCAGGTCTCGACGAGGTGCCGGTCGACCGTCCACATGTGCGCCCGGTCCCGCGGCGGCAGGTCCCGGACCGCGCCCCACTCGGGGAACAGCCGCCCCCACAGCCCGGTCCGGTCGAGCGCCTCGATCACGTCGACCATGCCCTCACCCGTGCCGAGCAGGGACAGCAGCTCGCCGAGGGCGGCCCGCGGCCAGGGTTCGCGCAGCTCGGGGGCGGTCTCGGCCAGCCGGTGGAGGGTGCCGGCGGCGACCGGCAGGCCGGTGCGCGCGGCGGTCGCGGCGACGCGCAGCACGAGGGCGGGATCACGGTTGGCGGCGGCGTCGCGGGCGAGCGTGACCTCGCCGGCGTGCTCGACGACGCCGGAGTCCAGCGGCCGCCGGACCGGCGCGCGGCGCAGCGCGGAGAGCCCGCGGCGCGGCAGCGCGGCCTTGGCGGCCCGCAGCCCGACCTCGGCGGAGAACGCGACGGCCCGCGCCGCCCCGGAGATCGCCCGGGCCAGGTCGAAGCGGTCGCCGAGCTCGAGGGTCGAGGCGATCTCGTCGGCGTCCTGGGCGCGCAGCACGTCCCGCGCGCGCCCGGCGATCCGGTGCAGCTCGGTGCGCACGTCGAGCAGCAGCATCCGGGCCTCGGTGACCTCACCGGAGGGCCGGTCGAGCAGCTGCGCGGCGGCGAGATGGTCGAGGAGCTGGACGTCGCGCAGCCCGCCGTGCCCCGACTTGAGGTCGGGCTCGATGCGGTGTGCCACGTCGCCGACCTTGGCCCAGCGGTCCCGGGCGGAGTCGGCGATCTCGTCGAAGCGGTTGCGCATGCCGGCCCGCCACGCCTGCCGGACGGCCTGCTTCACCTTCTCCGACAGCGCCGGGTCGCCCGCGATGTGCCGCAGCTCGAGCAGCCCGTAGGCGGCCCGCAGGTCGGTCGCGGCCACCTGGACCGCCTGGCCGGGGGTGCGGACCGAGTGGTCCAGCCCGATGCCGGCGTCCCAGAGCGGGTACCAGAGCTGGTCGGCGAGCCGGTCGACGTCCTTGCGCCCGTCGTGCAGCAGCACGAGGTCGAGGTCCGAGTACGGGGCCAGCTCGCGCCGCCCCAGCGCCCCGACGGCGACCAGCGCCGCACGGTCCGAGATCCCGATCGCGGCGCACCGCGACGACAGCCAGAAGTCGTGCAGGTCGACCAGCGCGGTCCGCAGCGCGTCCGGGGCGAGCCGCCGCCGGCCGTTCTGGCGGTCCAGCAGCACGGCCTTCGCCCGGACGAGATCGTCCGCCGAACCGGACGCCGGTCCCGCCGACCCAGAACCCGATCCCGGACCCGATCCCACTGCCGTCACCGACCCGCCCTCGTTACTGCCGGCCCGCGGCCGGCTCCGCTCCACCCCGACAGGGGCGTCCCCGACCCCGGTACGACCGCCACGGACGGCACCGCCACGAGACTCACAGCGCGTCCGGGCCCCGCTCCCCGGTCCGGACCCGCACCACCGTCTCGAGCGGGACGACCCACACCTTCCCGTCACCGATCTTCCCCGTGCGCGACGCCTGCACGACCGCGTCGACCGTCTTGTCGACCACCGAGTCGTCGACGACGATCTCGATCCGCACCTTGGGCACGAAGTCCATCTGGTAGTCGGCGCCGCGGTAGACCTCGGTGTGCCCCCGCTGCCGGCCGTAGCCGGTCACCTCGCTGACGGTCATCCCCGCCACGTCCAGCCGCTCGAGGCCGGCCCGGACGTCGTCGAGCGCGAAGGGTTTGACGATCGCGGTCACGAGCATCATCACGGTTCTCCGATCGGTGGTGGGTCGGTCGGACCGACGGCACCCGCCCGGCCCCGGGGGGACGAAACGGGAGGAATCAGACGCCCCTCGAGAGACGCCGGAGGCCCGCCGTGCCGGGTGGCACGGCGGGCCCCGACCGATCGGGCGGCTGCCGTCGGGCGGTCCGTCAGATCGCGTCGGTCCCGCGCTCGCCGGTGCGGACCCGGACGACGGTCTCGACCGGGGCGACCCAGACCTTGCCGTCGCCGATCTTGCCGGTGCGGGCGGCCTCGACGACCGCGTCGACCACCTTGTCCGCGAGGGCGTCGTCCGCGACGACCTCCACCCGGACCTTCGGCACGAAGTCCACGGAGTACTCCGCACCCCGGTAGACCTCGGTGTGACCCTTCTGCCGGCCGTAGCCCTGCACCTCGGAGACGGTCATCCCGAGGACCCCGATCTGCTCGAGGGCGCCCTTGACGTCCTCCAGCACGAACGGCTTCACGATGGCGGTGATCAGCTTCACGGCTCAGCTCTCCTTGCCTGCGGCGACGTGCGCGGCCGCCTGCGGGGTGGCGGCGTCCGGGCGCGGCGTGCCCGCGACCCCGGCCAGACCGCGGTGGCTGGAGAAGTCGTAGCTGGTCTCGGCGTGCTCGGTCTCGTCGATACCGGTCGACTCGTCCTCGTCGCTGATGCGGATCCTGCCGCCGAAGACGGCCTTCACGATCAGCGCGATGACGAAGGTCAGGATGCCCGAGTAGAGGAGCACCGCCAGCGCACCGACGACCTGGCGCCAGAGCTGGTCGACACCGCCGCCGTAGAACAGCCCGGCCACCGCGGCGCCCGAGCCCGGGTCGGCGAAGAAGCCGATGAGCACGGTGCCGACGATGCCGCCGACGAGGTGGACGCCCACGACGTCGAGCGAGTCGTCGTAGCCGAAGCGGAACTTCAGGCCGACGGCCAGGGCGCACAGCGCCGAGGCGATGGCACCGACCGCGATCGCGCCGAGCGGCGAGACCGAGGAACAGGCCGGGGTGATCGCGACCAGACCGGCGACGACACCGGACGCGGCGCCGAGGCTGGTGGCCTTGCCGTCGCGGATCCGCTCGACGAGCAGCCAGGCGAGCATCGCGGCGCAGGTGGCGATGATGGTGTTGATCATCGCGTAGGCGGCGAGGCCCGAGGAGCCGACGGCCGAACCGGCGTTGAAGCCGAACCAGCCGAACCACAGGATGCCGGCGCCGAGCATGACCAGGGTCAGGTTGTGCGGGCGCATGGGCTCGCGCGGCCAGCCGCGGCGCTTGCCGACGACGATCGCCAGCGCCAGGGCCGCGACACCGGCGTTGATGTGGACCGCGGTACCACCCGCGAAGTCGATCGCCTTGAGCTGGTTGGCGATCCAGCCGCCGGTCTCGGCG
The DNA here is from genome assembly GCF_040648315.1 of Pseudonocardia sp. NPDC049154. Classification (NCBI taxonomy): domain Bacteria; kingdom Bacillati; phylum Actinomycetota; class Actinomycetes; order Pseudonocardiales; family Pseudonocardiaceae; genus Pseudonocardia; species Pseudonocardia sp. NPDC049154. The sequence continues at coordinate 2,402 of NZ_JBEZDN010000111.1, read as the reverse complement.
GTGACCCCGTCGAAGGAGAACACCCAGTGTGCGACCGGGAAGTACACGACGGTCGCCCAGATGCCGGCGAAGAGCAGCCAGGCACCGAACTTCATGCGGTCGGCCACCGCACCCGAGATGAGGGCGACGGTGATGATCGCGAAGGTGGCCTGGAAGCCGACGAACACGAGCGCCGGGATCGAGCCGACGAGCGGGAAGCTCACGTCGGGCGCCGCGTCCGTGGCGACGTAGTTGCCGACGAAGAGGCCCTTGAGGCCCCAGTGCTCTGTCGGGCTGCCGAGCAGGCCGCCGCCGATGTCGTTGCCGAAGGCCAGCGAGTAGCCGTAGAGCACCCACAGGACGCCGACGAGCCCCATCGAGGACAGGCTCATCATCATCATGTTGAGCACGCTCTTGCTACGGACCATTCCGCCGTAGAAGAGCGCGAGCCCAGGCGTCATGAACAGCACCAGCGCGGTACTGGTGAGCATCCACGCGGTATCGCCGCTGCTGAACGCGTCCACGGATCTCCCTCCCGTTTCGGCCGCACCCTCGGCGCGGCAGGTGCCGGAATAATCGAAGCGGGATGTTTCCGGGAAGATCGCACTATGTTTCCGGGGGATGAACCCCGTCCCCCCGCGGGTTACATCCAGGTTTCCCCTCCCGGCCGTGGCCGCTCGTGCGCGCAGCGTGACGGGAAATGTGACCGTTTCGTGCCCTTTGCCCCGGGGACATCACGGATGGTGATCATCCCCGGCGCGGCGGGATCGTCTGAGATCAGCCCAGCAGGGCGTCGACGAAGGCCTTCGGCTCGAACGGGGCCAGGTCGTCCGGACCCTCGCCGAGACCCACGAGCTTCACCGGGACGCCGAGCTCGCGCTGCACGCGGAAGACGATGCCGCCCTTCGCCGTGCCGTCGAGCTTCGTCAGCGCGATGCCGGTGACCTTCACGACCTCGCCGAACACGCGGGCCTGGATCAGCCCGTTCTGGCCGGTCGTGGCGTCGAGCACGAGGATCACCTCGTCGACCTCGGACTGCCGCTCGACGACGCGCTTGACCTTGCCCAGCTCGTCCATCAGGCCGGTCTTGGTGTGCAGCCGGCCTGCCGTGTCGAGGATGACGGCGTCGGCGCCGTCGGCGGTGCCGCGCTTGACGGCGTCGAACGCGACGGCGGCCGGATCGGCCCCCTCGGGACCCCGGACGACGGCGGCGCCGGCCCGCTCGCCCCACGTCGTGAGCTGCTCGGCCGCGGCGGCGCGGAAGGTGTCGGCCGCCCCCAGGACGACGTGCCGGCCGCTCGCGACGAGCACGCGCGCGAGCTTGCCGGTGGTGGTCGTCTTGCCCGTGCCGTTGACCCCGACGACGAGCAGGACGCCCGGGCGCCCGTCATGCGGCAGCGCGCGGATCGAGCGGTTCGCCTCGGTCTCCAGGGCCTCGGTGAGGACCTCGCGGAGCAGCTGGCGGGCCTGGTCCGGGGTGCGGACGGCGCGGCGGGCCAACTCGTCGCGCAGGATCTCGACGAGCTCGGCGGTCATCTCCGGGCCCAGGTCGGCCTGCAGGAGGGTGGCCTCGACGTCCTCCCACGACTCCTCGTCGAGCTCACCGCCGCCGAGCAGGCCGAGCAGGCTCTGGCCGAACGCGGAGCGGGAGCGGGCGAGGTTCCCGCGCAGCCGCTCGAGGCGCCCCTCCGCGGGAGCGATCTCCTCGGTGGGTGTGGGCGGGGCGGTCGGCGCCGCCGGCGCGGTCGCGGCGGGGGGCGCGGGCGGGGCCTCGGGGCTGGGTGCTGGGCTGGGTGCTGGGCTGGGTGCAGTGGTGGGTGCAGTGGTGGGTGCGGCGGTCGGGGCCTCGGCGGCAGGAGCCTCGGTGGTCGCGGCCTCGGTCGTCGCCTCCGTCGGCGGGGCCTCGGGGGCCGGGGCGGTCGGCGCCGCGGCGGCCGGGATGCCCTCCGGCGGGGTGGCGGTGTCCGGCTGCCGGACGGCGGGGATGCCCTCGGGCGGGGTGCGCGCCTCGGTCGCGGTGCCGCCGGTGGGGAGGCCGCGGGGCGGGGTGCGGACGTCGTCGGCGGTGCCGGTCAGCTCGTCACCGGGCGGACGCTCGATCGGCGCGGTGGGCGCAGGGGCGGCAGGGGCGGCAGCGGCGGCCCCGTCGGCCGGCGCCTGCTCCTCGGCCGGCGCCGTGGGAGGCGCCTCGGCGGGCGGAGCGGTGTCCGAAGGAACGGTCGGCGCGGTCGGAGCAGTCGGAGCGGCCGGAGCCGCGGTCCCGGTCGCGGTGTCCGGCGCGACGGTCTCGGGCGCCTCCTGCTGCGCCTCGTCGGGCGCGGCCGGGGCGGCGTCGACATCGTCCGTCGCCAGGTAGAGGGTCCAGAAGCTGGGCTGGCCCTCCTGCATGACCGGCCCGATGCCCGCGGCGGCCCGGCCCTCGG
>NZ_JBEZDN010000110.1:13022-26921 GCF_040648315.1 Pseudonocardia sp. NPDC049154 | reverse complement strand
GGCCGCTCGCGCTGCTGGCGGTGGCGGCCGTCGCCGCCGCGGCGCTCGGGGTGCCCGCGGTGAGCCTCGTGCGCTGGACCGTGGCGGGCACGTCGGCCGGCGTCGACTGGCCCGCGCTCGGGAGCGCCGCGCTCGCGACCCTGCAGGTCGCCGGGCTCGGGGCGGCCCTGACCATCCTGCTCGCGCTGCCGGTGGGCATCCTCGCCGCCCGGCACCGCGGCCGTGTGGTCACCGCCGTCGAGACCGCGGCCTACGCCGGCCACGCGCTGCCCGGCGTGACGATCGGGCTCGCCCTGGTCTTCGTCGGGATCCGGCTGGTGCCGGGGATCTACCAGGAGCTGCCGCTGCTGGTCGTCGGGTACGCCGTGCTGTTCCTGCCGCTGGCGGTCGGGGCCGTCCGGACCGCGGTCGAGGCCGCGCCCGTCGGTCACGAGGAAGTCGCCCGCTCGCTCGGCTGCGGCCGCGCGGCGGCGTTCGCGCGCGTCACCCTCCCCCGCGCGCTGCCCGGCACGGTCGCCGGCGCCGCGCTCGTGTTCCTCACCGTGGTCAAGGAGCTGCCGGTGACCCTGATGCTGCGACCGACCGGCACGGACACCCTCGCGGTCCAGCTGTGGAGCCACACCGGGGCGGGCGCCTTCGCGGCCGCGGCCCCGTACGCCGTGGTCCTGGTGCTGGTCTCGGCGGTCCCCGCCGCGCTGCTCGACCGGGCGGTGCACCGGTGAGTGCCGGGCTCGCGGTCGCGGGCGTGCACGCGGGCCATCCCGGCGTGCCCGTCCTGCATGGGGTGGACCTGGCGGTGCCCGCGGGCGCGCTGGTGGCGGTGCTGGGCGGGTCCGGCAGCGGCAAGACGACGCTGCTGCGCTGCGTGGCCGGCTTCCACCCGCTCGCCGCCGGCGAGATCCGGCTCGGGGACCGTCTTGTCGCCGGACCGGGCGTCGACGTGCCGCCGGAACGCCGCCGGGTCGGTCTGGTCCCCCAGGACGGCTCGCTGTTCGCGCACCTGTCGGTGGCCGCGAACGTCGGGTTCGGGCTCGACCGGGCCGCCCGCCGCGGCCCCCGGGTGCGCGAGCTGCTGGACCTGGTCGGGCTCGCCGACCTCGCCGACCGCATGCCGCAGGAGCTCTCCGGCGGCCAGCAGCAGCGGGTCGCGCTGGCCCGGGCCCTCGCCCCGGACCCCGCCCTGGTGCTGCTCGACGAGCCCTTCAGCGCCCTCGACGCCGGGCTGCGGGCCGAGGTCCGCGAGCAGGTCCGCGCCGCGCTGCGGGCCGCCGGCACCACCGCGGTCCTGGTCACCCACGACCAGCAGGAGGCGCTCGGCGTCGCCGACCTCGTCGCGCTGCTGCGCGACGGCCGGATCGTCCAGGTCGCCCCGCCGCGGGAGATCTACGGCACGCCGGCCGACGTCGGCGTGGGCACCTTCGTCGGTGAGGCGGTGGTCCTGCCGGCGGTCGCCCGGGGCGGCTGCGCGGATACCGTGCTGGGCGCGCTGCCGGTGGCGGCCGCGGACGGCCCGGGCCGGCTCCTGGTCCGGCCCGAGCAGCTGCGGCTACGCCCCGGCGGGCCGGCGCGGGTCCGGGAGGTGATCTTCCACGGGCACGACGCGACCGTGCTCGTCGAGCTCGGCGGCACCACGCTGCGCTGCCGCACGGCCGCCCCGGAGACCCCGGAGCCGGGCGCCGAGGTGAGCCTGCAGGTCCGCGGACCGGTGCGCTTCTACCCGGAGTGACGCGGCCGTCCGGCCGAGGACCTCCTGCACGGCGACGCCGGCGAGCAGGCAGGCGAGCACGACGAGGGCCGTGGGCAGCCCGGTCAGCGCCGTCATGACCGCGTAGTGGGTCAGGTAGATCGCCAGCGACGCCCCCGCGAGCAACCCGCACACCCGCACGAGCGGCCGCGGCACCGGCAGCGTGGGCACCAGCAGCAGCGCCGTGCCGACCGCGACGACGGCCGCCCGGTGCGGCTCGTGGGCGAACATCATCGGCACCGCGACCGCGAGCCCGGCGAGCACGGCGACGCGCTGCCGCACCGTCGCGGCGCGCTGCGCGGCCCAGCCCAGCGCGAACAGCCAGATCACGGTGGGCACGCTCATCTGGCGCAGGGAGAAGGCGTTGGCGCCGTCGTCGACGAACTGGCCGAGGAGCCCGGCGACGTACCCGGCCGCGGGCAGGGCGAACGGCCGGCTCCGGTCGAGCGCCCGCACCGCGGGCACCGCGAACAGCAGCGCCATCAGCAGCAGGATCTGCGGCAGCGTCTCGACGAACCAGTACCCCCACGCCTCCGGGTCGACGACGTAGTTGAGCAGCAGCGCGTTGTACCAGTCGACGTCGTCGGCGACGGTGGCGCGCCAGGCCACCCACAGTGCGCTCGGCACGGCGATCCGGGCGGCGGTGCGCAGGATCGTGCGCGACGGCCGGGGCGGGGCCAGGGCGAACCGCGCGAACGCCCAACCCGCCGCGGCCAGCAGCACGTGCGAGCCGCCCAGCAGCCGGAACAGCCCCACGTGCGAGCCCACGATCAGCACGATCGCCACGGTCCGCAGGACGACGGGGGTCTCCACGGGCAGCCACCGCCGCGGCGTGCGACCGGGTCCGGCGAGCGCGACGAGGTCCGCCACCGTGCGCTCCGGCCAGTCCGGCGGCAGCGCACCGACCGCGCGCTGCAGCCGCAGCGCCGTCTGGACGTACCGCAGCGAGTCGCCGCCGAGCCCCACGAAGGTGTCCGCGTCGGCGATCGCACGGCCCGGGAAGACCGCCGCGAAGGCCCGGCGCACCGGATCCGGGCCCGCGGGCGGCTGCTCCGGCGCCGCCGCCGCGGCGATCGCGGCGAGGTCGACCTTGCCGTTGGGCAGCCGTGGGATCGCCTCGACCACGGCGACCCGGACGGCGGTCGGCGGCAGCCCGAGCCGCTCGGCGAGCAGGTCGGCCACCGCCGTCGCGTCGCCGCCGCGGACCACCGCGACGGCCAGGCCGGTGTCGTCGCCGGTCGCCGCGGCCGTGACGCCCGCCGCCGCGAGGACCCGCTCGACCTCGTCGAGGTCCACCCGCAGCCCGAACGGCTTGACGAACCGCGCCGCCCGCCCGGTGATCTCGAGCAGACCGTCGGGCCGCAGCCGGGCCCGGTCGCCCGTCTCGAGCCGGTCGACGGTCCGACCGAGGGCGAGGTCGGCGCCGCCGCGGGCGTAGCCGAGCATCACGTTCTCGCCGCGGTAGACCAGGTCGCCCACGCCGTCCGGGTCCGGCCGCTCGATGCTGAACGCGCCGCCGGGCACGGCCACCCCGACCGCCGAGGGCGCCGTCGCCGCCCGCTCCGGCGGCAGGTAGGCCATCCGCGCCGTGGCCTCGGTCTGGCCGTACATGACGTAGAGCGCCCAGCCGCGCTCCGCCCCGAGCGCCGCGTACCGCTCGACCGCCGCCGGGTCCCACCGACCGCCCGCCTGCGTGACGTAGCGCAGCGACGGGAGCGCGCGGTCGGCGAAGCCCGTCGCGTCGAGCAGGTCGAACGTGTACGGGACGCCGTGCAGGCTGGTCAGGCCGAGCTCCGCGAACTCGGTCCAGAAGGCGGGCTCGGCGACCGACCGGGTCGGCAGCACCACGGTCGCGCCGCGTGCGAGGTTGCTGTTCACGACCGAGAGCCCGTAGCAGTACTGCAGCGGCAGGGTGAGCGGTGCCCGGTCGCCCGGCCGGATCGGCAGGTAGCCGGCGATCGAAGCGGCGTTGGCCGCGAGGTTGCGCGCGGAGAGCCGGACGAGCTTCGGCGAGCCGGTGGTGCCCGAGGTGGGGAGCAGCAGGACGAGGTCCGGGTGCAGCTCCGGGCCCGGGCCGCGCTCCTCGATCCGCACGCCGTCCGCCTCGGGCCGCACGACGACGGCGGGGTCGTGCGCCGCGAGCAGCGGTTCGGTGCGCGCCGGGTCGTCGCCGACCAGCAGCGCGACGTGGCCGGCCCGCAGCGCCGCCAGGTACGTGACGACCGGCTCGACGCCCGGCCCCGCCACCACCGCGACGAGCCGCCGGCCGCTGCCGAGCTCGGCCGCCCGCGCATCGGCCCGCGCCGCCAGCTCCCGATAGGTCAGGCACACCCCACCGGGCACCAGCAACGCCGGGCGCCCGCCGTGGCGCGCGAGGGCACCGGCGAACTCCGGCGTTTCGGTCATACTCCCATCAGATGTGGTGAGCCTGGCCTTGGCAATACACCGGACGGACGGACCTCATCACGGCGGCGGAGGAGCGGCCCGCCGCAGCCGCGCCGCCACCCTCAACCCGCCGCTCGGCGGCAGCTCCAGCACCAGCGACCCGCCCGCCAGCTCGACGGTGCGGGCGGCGATCGCGAGGCCCAGCCCGGAGCCCTCGACGTTGTTCTGCCCGGGCGAGCGCCAGAACCGGTCGGTGGCCCGTTCGAGCTCCTCCGGCGGGATGCCGGGCCCGGTGTCCAGCACCGCCACGTCGACCAGGGGCGGGTCCGCGCCGCGCACCGGCCGGACCGTGACGGTCACGGTGCCGCCGGGCGGGGTGAACTTCACGGCGTTGTCGAGCAGGGCGTCGAGCACGGTCTCGATGCCCCCGGGCGCGATCCGCACCCGCAGCCCGCGCACGCCGCCGCGCAGCAGCCGTAGCCCGGTGTGCTCGGCCAGCGGTCGCCACGCGTCGAGGCGGTCGTCGACGGCCGGGTCGACCGGCGTGTCCACCTCCCGGTCCACGCCGGCGTCGCGCTCGGCCCGGGCCAGCGCCAGCAGCCCGTCGAGCACACCGGAGAGCCGCTCGGCCTCCTCCAGCGCGGCGACGTGCTCCTCCGCGGCGTCGCCCGCCACGTGTCCGTCGAGGTTGGACAGCCGCAGGCGCAGCGCGGTGAGCGGGTTGCGCAGCTGGTGGCTGGCGTCGGCGACGAAGGCCCGCTGGGTCGACAGCGCCTGGCCGACCGACTCCGCCATGCGGTCGAAGGACAGGGTGAGGCGCCGAAGCTCGGGCGGGCCGGACCCGTCGGACACCGGCTCGGCGGGCCGTCCGGCCAGCACCGCACGCGTCACGCGGCCGGTGCCCTCGTCGAGGCGGCGCACCGGCCGCAGGATCCAGCGGGTGACCGGCACCGCGACCAGCACGCCGAGCGCGAGCGCCGCCAGCACCAAGGCCGCGACCAGCGACCAGACGCGGATCTCGGCCGCGCGCAGCGCGTCGGTCGGGGAGACGGTGATGGCCGCGCCGCGCACCTCGCCGTCGACCAGGACCGGTTCGGCGAGCACCAGCGGCCGGGTGTCCCACGGCATGATCAGCGGCGGCGCGGCCGACCGGCGGCTGGCCAGGGCGACCTGCAGGCGTTCGCGGCCGTCGGCGTCGAGGGCGGGCGGCATCGCGCGCGCGGCCGCGACGACCCGCCCGGCCCGGTCGACGACGGTGACCGCCACGCCGTAGACCTCGTCGTAGCGGGCCAGCTCCTCGGCCAGCCCGGCCGCGCTGTCCTCGGTGATCGGCCGCTGCGCGCGCGAGGCGAAGTAGATGGTGTCGGTGAGCCGGTCGATGAACAGCTCCTGCTGCGCCGCGCGCGAGTTCGACACCGCGAGCGGCACGCCGAGGCCCAGCGCCAGCAGCCCGACCAGCACGCAGACGATGACGAGCAGCCGGGTGCGCACGTCTCGGCCCGTTCAGCCGCCGAGCCGGTACCCGACGCCGCGCACCGTCTGGACCAGGTCGGGCCGGCCGAGCTTGGTGCGCAGGGTGGCCACGTGCACGTCGAGCGTCCGGTTCGCGCCCGGCCAGCTGCGCCCCCACACCTCGGCGACGATCCGGGTGCGGGTGCACACCGTGCCGCGCGCGGCCGCGAGCAGCGCCAGGACCTGGAACTCCTTGCGGGTGAGGGTGACCTCGGCGCCGTCGACGGTCACGCTGTGCCGGCCGAGGTCGATCGCCACGCCGTCGTCCGTGGTGACCACGCGGTCGGCCGGCTCGCCCTCGCTCGGGCCGCGGCGGCGCTGCACGGCGTGGATTCGCGCGACCAGCTCGCCGACGTCGTAGGGCTTCACCACGTAGTCGTCCGCACCGGAGTGCAGGCCGACGATCCGGTCCTCGACGTCCCCGCGGGCGGTGACCACGATGACCGGCACGTCGCTGGCCTGCCGGATCGCCCGGCAGACGTCGACGCCGTCGGCGTCGGGCAGGCCCAGGTCGAGCAGCACGACGTCGACGCCGGCGAGGTGGTCGACGGCCCCGCGGCCGCGTTCGAGCCGCGTGGTGGTCATCCCGTGCCGGTGCAGGGCGGGGCGCAGGGCGGCCGCCACCCGGTCGTCGTCCTCCACCAGCAGGATGTGCACACCGCCTCCGATCACTGTTGTTATCGAGAAGAAACCCTAAAGCTTGCCCAAGGTGATGGACTCGCATGTCCGATTCGCCCTAGCGTCCCGCCATGCCTGGAGGCCGCCCATGACCGAGACCGGTACCCCGATGATCAGCATGGCCGCCGTGGACAAGCACTTCGGCGACCTGCACGTGCTCAGGGACATCAACCTCGAGGTCGACCGCGGCCAGGTGGTGGTCGTGCTCGGCCCCTCCGGCTCGGGGAAGTCCACGCTCTGCCGCGCGATCAACCGGCTGGAGCCGATCGACTCGGGCACGATCGAGGTCGACGGGCAGGGGCTCCCGGCCGAGGGCAAGGCGCTCGCCGCCCTGCGCGCGGACGTGGGGATGGTCTTCCAGAGCTTCAACCTGTTCGCCCACAAGACCATCCTCGACAACGTCATGCTCGGCCCGCTCAAGGTACGCAGGCAGGACAAGGCCGCGGCGGAGAAGAACGCGATGCGGCTGCTGGAGCGGGTCGGCATCGCGAACCAGAAGGACAAGTACCCCGCGCAGCTCTCGGGCGGGCAGCAGCAGCGCGTCGCGATCGCGCGGGCGCTCGCGATGGACCCGAAGGTCATGCTGTTCGACGAGCCGACCTCCGCACTGGACCCCGAGATGGTCCAGGAGGTCCTCGACGTCATGACCGGCCTGGCCAAGGAGGGCATGACGATGCTCGTGGTCACCCACGAGATGGGCTTCGCCCGCCGCGCGGCGCACCGGGTCGTCTTCATGGCCGACGGGGAGATCGTCGAGGACTCCACACCGGACGACTTCTTCACCAACCCGACGAGCGACCGTGCCAAGGACTTCCTCGGCAAGATCCTCACCCACTAGCTCCATCCCCGACTGACAACGGAGAGCGACATGAAGTTGCGTGCCCTCGTGGTGGGCCTGCTCGCCGGCAGCCTCGCCCTGACCGCCTGCGGGCAGTCCGGGTCGCCCGGTGGATCCGGCGCCCCCGTCGTGTCGAACGCCCCCGCGGCCGACGTCCAGGTGGCGGGCTCGCCCACGTTCGACGCGATGAAGGCCCGCGGCGCGGTGATCATCGGCGTCAAGGACGACCAGCCCGGCCTGGGCTTCAAGGACGCAACGACCGGCCAGTACTCCGGCTTCGACATCGAGATCGCCCGGCTCGTCGCCGCGCAGCTCGGCTTCGCCGCCGACAAGATCCAGTACAAGACGGTCCCGTCGGCGGCCCGCGAGGACACCATCGAGCGGGGCGAGGTCGACTACTACGTCGGCACGTACACGATCAACGACAACCGCAAGAAGCGCGTGTCGTTCGCCGGCCCGTACTTCGTCGCCGGCCAGGGCCTGCTGGTCAAGTCCGACAACACCGACATTACCGGGCCGCAGACCCTGAAGGGCAAGAAGGTCTGCTCGGTGACCGGGTCCACGCCGATCCAGCGGGTGCGCGACCAGGGGCTGACCGAGCCGCAGAACATCGTCGAGTTCCAGACCTACACCCAGTGCGTGGACCAGCTGCTCGCCGGCCAGGTCGACGCGGTCACCACGGACGACGCGATCCTCAAGGGCTACGCGAGCCAGCAGCCGGACCAGCTCAAGGTCGTCGGCGAGACCTTCTCCACCGAGCCCTACGGCATCGGCCTGAAGAAGGACGACGCCGCCCTCCGCGGCAAGATCAACGACATCCTCCAGGCGTCGTACGACGACGGCACCTGGCAGAAGATCTACGACGAGACCCTCGGCAAGTCGGGCTCGCCGGCCTCGCCGCCGGCGCTGCAGCGCTACTGATCCGGTACCGATCCCGGCTCCCGGGGCGGGTCGCGTCTGCGACCCGCCCCGGTCCGCCGTCCGGCGCGCGGCCCCCGCGCAGAACGGAGACCAGGTGAACGTCCTGCTCGACAACCTCCCGCTGTACGGGAGGGCGTTCCTCGGCACCATCCAGCTGTTCGTGGTCTCCGCGATCGGCTCCCTCATCCTCGGCACGATCCTGGCCGGGATGCGGGTCAGCCCGGTGCCGGTGCTGCGGGCGTTCGGCACGGCCTACGTGAACATCGTCCGGAACACCCCGCTCACGCTGGTCTTCTTCTTCCTGACATTCGCCTACCCGCGGCTCGAGATCGTCCCGCTCTCCTACTTCGTGGGCGCCTGCGTGGCGCTGGTCCTCTACACCTCGGCCTTCGTGTGCGAGGTCGTCCGCTCCGGCGTGAACACCGTCCCGGTGGGCCAGGCGGAGGCCTCCCGGGCCCTGGGCTTCACCTTCGTGCAGACGCTCGGCCAGATCGTGCTCCCGCAGGCCTTCCGCGCCACGGTCCCGCCGCTCACCAACATCATGATCGCGCTGCTGAAGAACACCACGATCGCGGCCGGCTTCTCCGTGTTCGAGGCCGGCGGCATCTACCAGAACCTGTCCGAGCGGGGCTACAACGTCTTCGTCGGCCTGCTCTGGGTGGCGTTGTTCTTCATCATCCTGGTCGTGCCGCTGACGCTGCTGCAGCGCAACCTCGAGAAGCGATGGAGCGTGGCCCGATGACCGCCGTCCTCTACGACGTCCCGGGACCGCGCGCCCGCGTGCGCAACACCCTGTTCGGCCTCATCGGTACCGGCGTGGTGCTGGCCGTCGTCGGGTTCGTGGTCTACCGCCTCATCGACACCGGGCAGTTCGACCCGGCGAAGTGGGAGTGGATCACCTACATCAACATCCAGTACCTGCTGCTCGGGGCGCTGTGGAACACGGTCTCGGCGTTCCTCGTCGCGGCCGCGCTGTCCCTGGTCTTCGGGGCCGTGTTCGCGGCGGGCCGGCTCTCCGACCACCGCTGGCTGCGGGTTCCCGCCACGGTGGTCGTCGAGTTCTTCCGCGCGATCCCGCTGCTGATCCTGATCTTCATCCTCTACTTCGGCCTGTCCCGGACCTTCCAGGTCGAGCTGCCCGCGTTCTGGGCCGTGGTGCTGGGCCTGATGCTCTACAACGGCTCGGTGCTCGCCGAGGTCTTCCGCTCCGGCGTGCGGGCCCTGCCGAGGGGACAGAGCGAGGCCGCGTACGCGCTGGGCCTGCGCAAGACCCAGGTGATGACGAACGTGCTGCTCCCGCAGTCCCTGCGGGCCATGCTGCCGACGATCGTCAGCCAGCTCGTGGTGGTCCTCAAGGACACCGCGCTCGGCTTCATCATCCTGTACCCGGAGCTGCTCTACCAGGCGCGCTACCTGGGCAGCCAGGGACAGCTCGGGGCGCCGATGCTGCAGGTCGCAATGGTGATCGCGGTCATGTACATCGGGCTGTGCCTGCTGCTGTCGCTGGTGGCGTGGTACCTGGAGAAGCGCAGCCGGCGCGCCCCCGGCGCGCCGAAGCAGGCGGACCAGCCGGGGCCGCCCACGCCCGTCGACGGCATGGTCGGCGTGGGCAACGCGCCGGGGGCGTGAGCCGGGGCGCGGCTAGAGGTTCTCCACCCGCACCGGCTCGATCCCCTCGGCCTCGGGCAGCGCGAAGCCGAACACCTGGGCGTAGAAGCTCAGCTCGGCGTCGAGGGCGCGGCGGATGTTCTCCGAGCGCCGGAAGCCGTGCTGCTCCCCCGGGAACAGCAGGTAGGCCACGGGCACGTGCCGGGCCCGGAGCGCGTCGACGATCGCCTCGGACTGGTTCGGCGGCACGATCGCGTCCTCGGCGCCCTGCAGCACGATCAACGGGGTGTGGAACAGCTCGACGTGCCGGATCGGCGAGCGCTCGACGTACACGTCCCGGGCCGCGGGGTACGGCCCCACGAGCCCGTCGAGGTAGCGGCTCTCGAACTTGTGGGTGTCCGCGGCCAGCGCCTCGAGGTCGGCGACGCCGAAGTGGTCCGCCCCCGCCGAGAACGGGGTGTCCTCGCGGGCCAGCGCGGCGAGCGTCGTGTACCCGCCGGCCGAGCCGCCCCGGATCGCCAGGCGCTCGCCGTCGACCCGCCCCGTCGCCGCCAGGTACCGCGCCGCGGCCAGGCAGTCCGCGACGTCGACGATCCCCCAGGCGCCCTTGAGCTCCTCCCGGTACGCGCGGCCGAACCCGGTGGAGCCGCCGTAGTTGACGTCGACGACCCCGAACCCGCGGCTGGTCCAGTACTGCACGCCGACCGACAGCACCGGCATGGCCGCGGCGGTCGGCCCGCCGTGGATCACGACGAGCAGCGGCGGCAGGGCACCCTCCGGCGCGGCGACCTCGGGGTTGGCCGGCGGGTAGTAGAGCGCGTGCGCAATCCGCGGTGCCCCCTCGCCGTCGACCGACGGGAAGGAGATCGACTCGGGCACGGAGAGGTAGCCGTCGTCCACGCCGAGCTCGCGGGGCGCGCGCAGGGTCTCCAGGTCGCCGTCGACGCTCACGACGTGCACGCCGGGCTCCTCGGTGGGCGTCCCGGCGACGACGAGCACGCTGCCGACCCCGTACGGCACCACCGAGGCGACGGCCGAGAAGGGCAGGTCGAGCTCGGTGAACTCCCCGTCGGGCTCCCGGACGGCCAGCCCGTCGTACCCCTTGCTCCAGCGCGCGAACACGACCCGGCCGCCCGGCAGCACGGCGTAGCGCGAGGTGCCGAGCTGCCAGCCGGGGACGCCGATCTCGGCGTCGAGCACCACGACCGGCTCGATGTCGCGCCCGGGCAGCCAGCGGTAGAGGTTCCACCAGCCGGTGCGGTCCGAGAGGAACCAGAGCGACCCGTCCGGCTGCCAACGCGGCTCGGAGACCGACTCCCCCGGCCCACCGGCGATGATCGCCTCGTCCCCGGTCTCGAGGTTGCGCCCCATCAGCACGGTGTCGTCCCACGGCATGGACGGGTGGTCCCACTGGATCCAGACCAGGCGCACCCCGTCGGGCGACAGGCGCGGGCTGGTCACGAAGTCCGGCCCGGTGACCAGCACCTCGGGCTCCGACGGCCGGTCAGCCGCCAACCGGACGATCTCGTTGCGGACCGCCGCGGCACCGCCCTCCGGCGCGTGCCGCTCGCGGATCGCGAGGATCGCCGAGCCGTCCGGCGTGACGAACCCGTCCGCGTACCGGTCCGCCCGCGGGAACGCCGGCTCCGGCGTGAGCGGCTCCGGCGCGCCGCCGGGCGCGAGCCGGTACAGCTGCTGGTCGGTCCAGTTGGCGAACCAGACCACCCCGTCGCGCACCCACCACGCGCCGCCGCCGTACTCGTGGACGCCGGTGCGCGCGTCGAACCCGTCGGGCAGCAGGTCGGTGGTCGCCCCGTCGGCCGTGCGGCGCACGAGCTGGGTGCGGCCGCCCTCGGTGGGCCGCGCCTCGGCCCAGACCACCGAGTCGCCGTCCGTCCGCGCGCCCGACACCCGCACCGAGGCCTCGACGACGAGCGCGGACGTGATCGGGGTCGGCCAGGAGCCGAAGGGCAGCACGGTGGGCGGGGTGTCGTGCCCGGGGGTCGGCGGAGCGGCGTGCGCGGTCACGCCCGCAACGCTAGTGCCCGGTACCGACACTTCGCGATCAGCCGCGGCATACGGGATCGGGTGTTGCGGGGCTTGGGGACGATCGCGGCGGGAGTCGCCGGGGCTCTGAGTCGTCAGGGCACGGGTGGCGTCAGGGCGCGGGGGTGTCAGTCGCAGGCGTTGCCAGGGCGCGGGCCTCGTCGGGGCGGGCACCGCCAGCGCGACGACCGTCCGCCCGCGGGGCACGTGCACGACCGCCCGCGGTCAACGACGGTCAGTGCGCGGGCGGCGTCCTGGCACGGGCACCGTCAGGGCACGCACCGTCAGAGCGCGGGCGTTGCCGGGGCGCAGGCGTTGCCACGGCGCGCGACGTCGGGGCGCGGCCGCTCGGGCGCCGGAACGGTCAGGGCGCGGGCACGGTGAGACGCAAGGACCGTCAGGCCGAGGGTGGTCGGCCACGTGTCCGGAGCGCCGTGCGCAGCAGACCGACGGCGCGGCGCAGCTTCCCCGGCCGCAGCACGGGCAGGATCCCGACGGCCGCGGACAGGCCCGCCCACCAGCGCACCTGCCCGTCCGTGCGCAGGACCCCGACGGCGGGCGTGCGGCAGCCCGAGACCGCCGCCGGCAGGTTCGGGTAGATCTCGGCGAGCCGCGGCTCCGTGCAGGGCCGCACCCTCACCTTCACGGTCACGCATTCGGGCAGCTCGCGGGCGATGCGGGAGCAGTGCGGACAGGCGACGTCGTAGACCACCACCAGCTCCCGCACCGCACGCGCCACCCCCGAAGGATCTCCTCCCGCGACCCCGGCCCGGGACGGGGGTCGACCCGGATCCCGGGAGGTGCCGAGCCGCGTAGCGTGGGGACGACCGCGCGGACAGGAGGCACCGACATGAGCCGGCCCGACGACCCAGGCCCCGCCGACCCCACCGCCGACATCACCGCCGACCCGACTGCCGGCCCCGCGGGCGCCGACTCCGAGCCGATCGACGCCGAGATCGTGGAGACGGAGACGGCAGGAACGTCGCCGGTGCCCGTCGCGCCACCCGCGCCCGGCAGCCCGACCGCCACGGGCTACACCGACGAGGGCGTGCCCACGCTCGACTACGTCCGGGACAAGATCGAGGGCCGCGCCGCCACGGCCGCCGGCTGGCAGGAGCTCACCGGCGACACCGAGGCGGGCCGGGACGCCGAGGAGAAGTTCGCCGAGCGAGAGCAGAAGGCCAAGGACCGCCTCGAGGAGATCCGCCGCTCCATGGGCCTGTAGCTCCGAGGCCCGCCGTGATCGGCGACGTGCGCCCACGGCAGCTCGGTCCGCCAGCAGCGCACCGGAACGCCGATCTTGCCGCCGGTGATCAATGTGTGAGTGCGCCAGCGGTCGAGCGCCCGACGATCGAGCGCGCTAGCGGTCGAGCGCGCTGACGATCGAGCACGCTGACGATCGAGCACGCTGACGATCGAGCACGCTGACGATCGAGCACGCTGACGATCGAGCACGCTGACGATCGAGCACGCTGACGATCGAGCACGCTGGCGATCGAGCACGCTGGCGATCGAGCACGCTGGCGATCGAGCACGCTGGCGATCGAGCACGCTGGCGATCGACCCGACGGCCTTCCCATCCCGGCCCGACGGACTCGACCGGACCCCCCGGCCGAGCCGACTCGTTCCCAGCACGCGTCGGCTCCCACACCTCCGGGGCGCGACGCGGGCCGTCGACGGGATGTGCGGCGCGGGTCGCGAGTGTGGGGACCCCGTTCGACCGGGTGTGCGGCTGGTCGTGATCAGCCACCAGGTGCGCCCACGGCCCCGAGATCCGCCGACAGTGCATCGGACTGCCGATCTTGTCGTCGGTGATCTCTGCCCGAGTGCACAGGCGGTCGGGCGACCCGCCTCATCCTCGCGCCGGCGCCCATACCCTCCGTGGCGCAACACAGGCCGTCGACGGCCGAGCCGCACGGGTCACCGCACTCCTCAGCTGCGCGGCTCGTTGTGATCAGCGATCATGTGCGCCCAGTGCAGCTCCGTCCGCCGACAGTGCACGAGACTGCCGATCTTGTCGTCGGTGATCACCGAGCGAGTGCGCCGGTGGTCGAGCGGCCCCGCCTCACGACCGCGCCGGCGCCCATACCCTCCGTGGCGCAACACAGGCCGTCGACGGCCGAGCCGCACGGGTCACCGCACTCCTCAGCTGCGCGGCTCGTTGTGA
>NZ_JBEZDN010000110.1:12484-12922 GCF_040648315.1 Pseudonocardia sp. NPDC049154 | reverse complement strand
TCAGCGATCATGTGCGCCCGGTGCAGCTCCGTCCGCCGACAGTGCACGAGACTGTCGATCTTGTCGTCGGTGATCACCGAGCGAGTGCGCCGGTGGTCGAGCGGCCCCGCCTCACGATCGCGCCGGCTCCACCCGTTCCGGGGAACGGCACACCCAGCGGCTCGGGTCGCAGCTGTGGGACGCGCTCCATCGGAGGTGCAGCGTCATGATCCCCGGTCACGTGCGCCTACGGCAGCGCACTACGCCCCCACTGCATCGGGCCGCCGATCAGTTCGCCGGTGATCGGCGTTCGAATGCGCCGGCGGTCACGTGGCCTGCCACAACACCACACGGCCGCCGACGGGCACGTGTTTCCCCAGCTCATCCGCAGTCGTGAGTGGCAGCTCAGGTCACCGAGATCCGGCGGATCAAGGCGCGGGTCGACGACGAGCGGCTCCC
>NZ_JBEZDN010000110.1:0-12474 GCF_040648315.1 Pseudonocardia sp. NPDC049154 | reverse complement strand
GTTCGACGCCCCCGGGGGACCGGGCCCCCCCAACACCCCCCCCCGCCCGCCGCGGGCCACGTTGACCCCCCCCCCCCCCGCTGCGGTGAGTGGCAGGTGCCCCTCTAGGAGCACCTGCCACTCACGGGTCAGCGGCGGAACAGCTTGTTGCCCAGCCAGACCACCGGGTCGTACTTGCGGTCCACCACTCGCTCCTTCAGCGGGATGATCGCGTTGTCGGTGATCTTGATGTGCTCGGGGCAGACCTCGGTACAGCACTTGGTGATGTTGCAGTAGCCGAGGCCGTGGTCCTCCTGCGCGAGGTCGCGGCGGTCGGCGGCGTCGAGCGGGTGCATGTCCAGCTCGGCGATCCGCATGAGGTAGCGCGGCCCGGAGAAGACCGCCTTGTTCTCCTCGTGGTCCCGCACCGCGTGGCACGTGTTCTGGCACAGGTAGCACTCGATGCACTTGCGGAACTCCTGGCTCCGCTCCACGTCGACCTGCTGCATCCGGTACTCGCCGGGCGCCACGCCGACGGGCGGGGCGAACGCGGGCACCTCGCGGGCCTTGACGTAGTTGTACTCGACGTCCGTGACCAGGTCCCGGATCACCGGGAAGGTCCGCAGTGGGGTCACGGTGACGACCTCGTCGTCGGCGAAGGTCGACATGCGCGTCATGCACATCAGCCGCGGCCGGCCGTTGATCTCCGCCGAGCACGAGCCGCACTTGCCCGCCTTGCAGTTCCACCGCACGGCGAGATCGCCGGCCTCGGTCTGCTGGAGCCGGTGGATGATGTCGAGGACGACCTCGCCCTCGTTGACCTCCACCGGGTAGTCGACGAGCTCGCCGCCGTCGGCGTCGCCCCGCCAGACCCTGAAGTGGTGCCAGTGGCTCATGCGCGCTCCCCCTGGCCGGCCCGGTGCCCGCCGAGCTCCTCGCCGGTGTAGTACTTCTTGAGTTCGTCGAGCTCGAACAGGTCGAACAGCTCGGGCCGCATCGGTGTCTGCTCCTTGCGGGTCAGCTCCACGTCGTCCTCGCCGAGGCCCCGGCAGACCAGCAGGACGTGCCGCCAGTCGGAGTCCATGACCGGGAAGTCGTCCCGCGTGTGGCCACCGCGGCTCTCCTGCCGCTCGAGCGCCGCCTTCCCCACGCACAGCGAGACCAGCAGCATGTTGCGCAGGTCCAGGGCGAGGTGCCAGCCGGGGTTGAACTCCCGGTGCCCCTCCACGCTGACGGTCCGGGTGCGGGCCGCGATGTCCTCGAGCTTCTTGAGCGCCATCTCCATCTCGTCGGCCTTGCGGATGATGCCGACGAGCTCGTGCATGGTCTTCTGCAGCTCCAGCTGCACGACGAACGGGTTCTCGCCGCCGTCCGTCGCGGTCGAGAAGGGCAGCAGGGCCCGCTCGACGGCCGCCTCGACGTCGCCGGACCGGACCTCCGGCAGCGCCCCGAGGCCGTCGGCGTACTCCGCCGCGCCGAGCCCGCACCGCCGCCCGAAGACGAGCAGGTCGGACAGCGAGTTGCCGCCCAGCCGGTTCGACCCGTGCATGCCGCCCGAGCACTCGCCCGCCGCGAACAGGCCCGGCACCGAGCTCATCCCGGTGTCCGGGTCGACCTCGATCCCGCCCATGACGTAGTGACAGGTCGGGCCGACCTCCATGGGCTCCTTGGTGATGTCGACGTCGGCCAGCTCCTTGAACTGGTGGTGCATCGACGGCAGCCGCTTGAGGATCTCCTCGGGCTTGAGCCGCGAGGCGATGTCGAGGAACACCCCGCCGTGCGGGCTCCCCCGCCCGGCCTTCACCTCGGAGTTGATCGCCCGCGCGACCTCGTCACGCGGGAGCAGCTCAGGCGGCCGGCGGTTGTTGTCCGGGTCCGTGTACCAGCGGTCGCCCTCCTCCTCGGTGGTGGCGTACTGCTCCTTGAACACGTCCGGGACGTACTCGAACATGAACCGCTTGCCCTCGGAGTTCCGGAGCACGCCGCCGTCGCCGCGGACCGACTCGGTGACGAGGATGCCCTTCACCGACGGCGGCCAGACCATGCCCGTCGGGTGGAACTGCAGGAACTCCATGTTGATCAGCGTCGCGCCGGCGCGCAGGGCCAGGGCGTGGCCGTCGCCGGTGTACTCCCAGGAGTTCGACGTGACCTGGTAGCTCTTGCCCACCCCGCCGGTGGCGAGCACGATCGCCGGGGCGTCGAACCGGACGAACCGGCCGTCGTTGCGGAAGTAGCCGAAGCAGCCCGCGATCCGGCCGTCCGTGGTGAACAGCTCGGTGATCGTGCACTCGTGGAAGACGCGCAGGTGGGACTCGTAGTCGCCGGTGACCTTGTGGTCGTCCTGCTGCAGCGACACGATCTTCTGCTGCAGCGTGCGGATCAGCTCGAGGCCGGTGCGGTCGCCGACGTGCGCCAGCCGCGGGTAGGTGTGCCCGCCGAAGTTGCGCTGGCTGATCTTGCCGTCCTTGGTGCGGTCGAACAGCGCGCCGTAGGTCTCCAGCTCCCAGACGCGCTCCGGCGCCTCCTTGGCGTGCAGCTCGGCCATCCGCCAGTTGTTGAGGAACTTCCCGCCGCGCATGGTGTCGCGGTAGTGGACCTGCCAGTTGTCGTTGGGGTTCGCGTTGCCCATCGCCGCCGCGCAGCCGCCCTCGGCCATCACGGTGTGCGCCTTGCCGAACAGCGACTTCGAGATGATCGCGACCCGCTTGCCCTGCAGTCTCGCCTCGATCGCCGCGCGCAGGCCCGCGCCCCCCGCGCCGATGACGACGACGTCGTAGGTGTGCTGCTCGACGGTCCGGTCGGTCTGGTCGGTCATCCGGTTCACCCCACGATCCGCAGGTCGGAGAACCAGCCCGCGGAGACGCACATGATGTAGGCGTCCGTGATCGCGAGGCTGGCCAGCGTGGTCCACGCCAGCTGCATGTGCTTGCCGTTGAGCTTCGTGACGAAGGTCCAGGCCTTGTAGCGCAACGGGTGCCGGGAGAAGTGGTTCAGCCGGCCGCCGACGATGCTGCGGCACGAGTGGCAGGACACCGTGTAGGCCCAGAGCAGCACCACGTTGGCGACCAGGATGATGTTGCCCAGCCCGAGGCCGAAGCTCCCGTCCGCCTTGACGAACGCCAGGATCGCGTCGTACGTGTTGATGATCGAGATGAGCGCTGCGATGTAGAAGAAGTAGCGGTGCAGGTTCTGCAGGATCAGCGGGAAGCGGGTCTCGCCCGTGTACTTGCCGTGCGGCTCCGCCACCGCACAGGCGGGCGGGCTGCCCCAGAAGGCCCGGTAGTAGGCCTTCCGGTAGTAGTAGCAGGTCAGCCGGAACAGCAGCAGGAACGGCAGCGAGATCAACGCGTACGGCAGCCACGGAACGTCCGGCACGAACCGGCCGAAGTGCGCCGCCTGCTCCACGCAGCCGTAGGACACGCAGGGTGAGTAGAACGGCGTCAGGTAGTTGTACTCCGCGACGAAGTACCACTCCTGCATGAAGGCCCGGACCGTCGCGTAGATGACCCACGCGCCCAGCCCGACCAGGTTGAGCAACGGTGGGAGCCACCAGCGGTCGGTGCGGAGCGTCCGTGCCGCGATCCGGGCCCGGCCCGCGGCCCGCTGATCGGCGATGTCAGTGGTGGATGACACGTCGTCGTTGTCCCCGTCTTCTCCGGCGTCATTGCCTGTAGTGCGGATCACACGGAGCGTACGACGCGGGTCACAGCCGGAGGGTGTCAGGTGGGGAACAAATGGGTACGGGAGACGGACGTCACACTGCGTGCCCGGGTCGTCACGCAGCACGACCAGCCCGATCCCCACCTGGGGAATCGGGCTCGTGCGTGTGGAGTTGTCGGACGCCTCCCGGCGGCCGGTCAGGCCTTCTTGCGCCGCCCGCCGACCGTCGCCTTGAGGTAGTCGTGGTTCAGCTGGGAGATCACGTCGAGCGGGATCTCCTTCGGGCAGGCCGTGGCGCATGCACCGGTGTTGGTGCAGCCGCCGAAGCCGGCGTCGTCGTGCGTCTCGACCATGTTGACCACGCGCTCCCAGCGCTCCGGCTGGCCCTGCGGCATCTCGCCGAGGTGGGTCAGCTTGGCGCCGAGGAACAGCGAGGCCGAGCCGTTCGGGCACGCCGCCACGCAGGCGCCGCAGCCGATGCAGTTCGCCGCGGCGAACGAGCGGTCCGCGTTGGCCTTCGGCACCGGGGTGGAGTGCGCCTCCGGGGCCGAACCGGTGTTGGCGGAGATGTAGCCGCCGGCCTGGATGATCTTGTCGAACGCGCCGCGGTCGACGACCAGGTCCTTGATCACCGGGAACGCGCCGGCCCGGAAGGGCTCGACGGTGATCGTGGAGCCGTTGGCGAACTTCCGCATGTGCAGCTGGCAGACCGTGGTCGCCTTCTCCGGGCCGTGCGGGTGGCCGTCGACGACCATGCTGCACGAGCCGCAGATGCCCTCGCGGCAGTCGTGGTCGAACGCGACGGGCTCCTCGCCCGACAGGATCAGCTTCTCGTTCAGCACGTCGAGCAGCTCGAGGAACGACATGTCCTCGCTCGCGTCCTCGACGACGTACTCGACCATGCGGCCCTTGTCGACGGCGTCGCGCTGCCGCCAGACGCGCAGGTTGACCTTCACTTGTAGCTCCGCTGGGTCGGGTGGACGTACTCGAACAGGAGCTCTTCCTTGTGCAGCACCGGGGCCGAGCCGCGCCCCGTGTACTCCCAGGCCGCGGCGTACGAGAAGTTCTCGTCGTCGCGCTGGGCCTCGCCGTCCTCGGTCTGGCTCTCGCCGCGGAAGTGACCGCCGCAGGACTCCCTGCGGTGCAGGGCGTCCAGGCACATCAGCTCGCCGAGCTCCAGGAAGTCGGCCACGCGGCCGGCCTTCTCCAGGCTCTGGTTGAGCTCCGCCCCGGTACCGGGGATCTTCACGTTGTTCCAGAACTCGCGGCGCAGCTCGGGGATCAGCTCGAGGGCCTTCCGCAGGCCGTCCTCGGTGCGCTCCATGCCGCAGTAGTCCCACATGATGTGGCCCAGCTCGCGGTGGAACGAGTCGACGGTGCGGGTGCCGTTGATCGACAGCAGCGTCTCGATCCGGTCGGCGACCGCCTTCTCCGCCTCGACGACCTCGGGGGACTCGGGCGTGACCTCCGGCAGCTTGTTCGACGCCAGGTAGTCGCCGATCGTGACCGGGAGGACGAAGTAGCCGTCGGACAGGCCCTGCATCAGCGCGGACGCGCCGAGCCGGTTGGCGCCGTGGTCGGAGAAGTTCGCCTCGCCCGCGACGTACAGGCCGGGGATGGTGCTCTGCAGGTCGTAGTCGACCCACAGCCCGCCCATCGTGTAGTGCACGGCCGGGAAGATGCGCATCGGGACCTCGTAGGGGTTCTCCCCCGTGATCCGCTCGTACATCTCGAAGAGGTTGCCGTACTTGGCCTCGACGGCCTTGCGGCCCAGGCGCTGGATGGCGTCGTCGAAGTCCAGGTAGACACCGAGGCCCGACGGGCCGACCCCGCGCTTCTCGTCGCAGACCTCCTTGGCCGCGCGGGACGCGATGTCGCGCGGGACCAGGTTGCCGAAGCTCGGGTACTTGCGCTCGAGGAAGTAGTCGCGCTCCTCGTGCGGGATCTCCTTCGGGCTGCGGGTGTCGCCGATCTGCTTCGGCACCCACACCCGGCCGTCGTTGCGCAGCGACTCCGACATCAGGGTCAGCTTCGACTGGTGGTCGCCGGAGACCGGGATGCAGGTCGGGTGGATCTGCGTGAAGCACGGGTTGGCGAACAGCGCGCCCTTGCGGTGCGCCCGCCAGGAGGCGGTGACGTTGCAGCCCTTGGCGTTCGTCGAGAGGTAGAAGACGTTGCCGTAGCCGCCGGTCGCGAGCACGACCGCGTCGGCCAGGTGCGACTCGATCCGACCGGTGATCATGTCCCGGACCACGACGCCGCGCGCCCGGCCCTCGACCACGATCAGCTCGAGCATCTCGTGGCGCGGGTACATCGTCACGGTGCCGGCGTTGACCTGCCGCTCGAGCGCCTGGTAGGCGCCCAGCAGGAGCTGCTGGCCCGTCTGGCCGCGGGCGTAGAAGGTGCGGGAGACCTGGACGCCGCCGAACGAGCGGGTGTCGAGCAGGCCGCCGTACTCGCGGGCGAACGGCACGCCCTGCGCCACGCACTGGTCGATGATCTGGCGGCTGATCTCGGCGAGCCGGTGGACGTTCGACTCCCGCGCCCGGAAGTCGCCGCCCTTCACGGTGTCGTAGAAGAGCCGGTAGACGCTGTCGCCGTCGTTGCGGTAGTTCTTCGCCGCGTTGATGCCGCCCTGCGCGGCGATCGAGTGCGCCCGCCGCGGGCTGTCCTGGTAGCAGAACGAGGTGACCTGGTAGCCGGCCTCGCCCAGGGTCGCCGCCGCGGCGCCGCCGGCGAGGCCGGTGCCCACGACGATGATCTTGACCTTGCGCTTGTTGGCCGGGTTGACCAGCTTGACGCCGAACTTGCGGCGCTCCCAGCGGGTCTCGATCGGACCGTCGGGGGCGGCCTTGTCGACGACGGGAGCGCCGACCGAGAAGTCGGAGTAGCTCATATCAGATCCATCCGAAGGTGACGGAGATCGGGACGATCAGGAAGCCGACGATCAGCACGGTGGTGAACACCGTCGCGATGGCCTTGAGCGTCTTCTCCCGGCGGTTGCTGTTCCAGCCCAGGGTCTGGATCGCGCTCCACAGACCGTGACGCAGGTGCAGCCAGATCGCCACCAGCGAGATGACGTAGAAGAGCGTCACGTACCAGCGCTCGGGCGCGAAGTCGGCCGTGACGTTCTCGTAGACCGCCAGGTGCTCGCCGTTCGGGTTCAGCGTGCCCGTGGTCAGGTCGAGGATGTGGTAGATGACGAAGAGCAGCACGATCACGCCGCCCCACCGCATGGTGCGGGTCGTGTAGTTGCCCTTCACCTTGTTGCCGGCCGCGTACTTCACCGGCCGCGCCCGCTTCGCGCGCAGCGCCAGCAGGGTCGCCGCCCAGATGTGCCCGATCACGGACACGGTGAGCGCGATGCGCACGACCCAGACGAAGCCCTCCCACCCGAGCACCGGCTCGAGCAGCGTCCGCAGCCACACGGCGTAGTCGTTGATCGCGGTCTGCCCCCAGAAGATCTGGAGGTTGCCGATCATGTGCACGACCAGGTAGAGCACCAGGACCGCACCGGTCAACGCCATCACGAGTTTGAGCAGTACGGCGGGGATGCGCGGCTTCTTGGGCCGTGCGGGTGCCGCCGCCGCGGAAGTTGCCGGGGCCTTCGCCGAGCCCCTGTCAGACACCTGTGTCGCCACGCGGCCAGTGCACTACTCAGGAGTCGGACCGTCCAATGCATGGAGTCGGCATGATCTATGCACGTACGCTATACATGTGACACTTCAGCAGCTTGCGTACTTCGTTGCGGTCGCCGACGTGCGCAGCTTCACTCGGGCGGCCGATCTCGTCGGTGTAGCGCAGCCCACACTCTCCCGGCAGCTCAGGGCGTTGGAGGACGATCTCGGGGCGCCACTGATCAACCGCGGGAAGAGCGTCACGCTGACCCCCGCGGGCGAGGCGGTGCTGCCGCTGGCTCGTCGCATGCTCGCGGACATGGACACCGCGCGCACGTCGGTGGCCGAGCTCGTGGGGCTCCGGACGGGCCGGGTGCGGGTCGGCGCCACGCCCTCCATGTGCATCGGCCTCCTCGCCGACGTGCTGCGGCTCTTCCACGAGCGGCATCCGGAGATCCACCTGGAGCTGGCCGAGAACGGGTCGCAGTCGCTGGTACGCGACCTCGCCCGCGGCGCCCTCGACGTCGCGCTGGTCATCGTGCCGCCCTCCGGTGTCGATCCGGCGCTGCACACGCTGCCCCTCCTGCGGGAGCGGCTGTCGGTCGCTTCGCCGCGGTCCGGCCGCCCGCCGTCGTCCCGCGGGTCGATGACGGTCACCGAGTTGTCCCGGCGCTCGCTGGTCATGGTGCGGCAGGGCTACGACCTGCGCGAGGTCACGCTCGACGCCTACCGCGTCGCGGGCGTCACGCCCAAGTTCGCGGTCGAGGGTGGTGAGATGGACGCCGTGCTCCGGCTGGTCGAGGCCGGGACCGGCGTCGCCGTGGTGCCGGACCTGGTGTTCGCCGGACGCCCGCGGCTGCGCCGCACCGTGCTGACCCCGCCGCTCTACCGCACCGTCGCGCTGGCCCGCCGCACCGACATCGCACCCACCCACGCCGCTCAGGCCTTCATCGACACCCTGCTCACCTACATCGGGTCGGTCGCCGCGACGGGCGGGCTCTCTGCCGACGTCCAGGTGCTGCACCGGCCGGAGGAGTAGGTCCGGCCGCTCACCGCCGGCGCGGGGCGTCCCGGCCGAGCGCGGCCCGCAGCCGGGTCAGGGTCTCGTCGGCCGCGACCACGGACCGCTCGTCCCGGGCCGCGACCGCCAGGCACAACGCGTCCGTGAGGACCGCCGCGGTCAGGCCCTCCCCCGTCACGTCGCCGAGGCCGTGCACGGCGTCGAGCACGACGTCGGCGCGGTCCCGCAACGCCTGGCCCAACGCGTCGGTGACCAGCACGGACCGGGCCCCGACGGCGCGGACGTGATCGAGCACCACCTCCGCGTCGACCGTGCGGCGGGCCGGGAGGTAGAGCACCACCACCGCGTCCGGGCCGAGGCCCACCAGGTCGTCGGCCAGCCGGAAACCGACCGCGCCCGTGGCCCGGGCCCGGCGGCCGATTCGAGTCAGCCGCAGCGCGAGCGCCCGCGCGACCAGCTCCGACGGGCCGATCCCGTAGCCGACCACCTCGCCCGCCCCCGCGAGCAAGACCACCGCCGCCTCGAACGCCTCCCCGTCGACGGCCGCAGCCGTGCGCGCCAGCCGCTCCGCAGCCTCGGCGAAGACCCGCTCGAGCAGTCCCGCCGAGGAGTCCGCGGCCACCCGCCGGACCTGCGCCGCCGGCCCCGTCGCGCCGACGACCCGGTCGGTGAGGCTCTGCCGCAGCTCCGGCAGACCCGCGAAGCCGAGCGTCCGGGCGGTCCGCACCACCGTCGCGTCGCTCGTGCCGGCGCCCTCCGCGATCTGCCCGGCCGTCGCGAGGATCGCCTGGCGCGGGTGCGCGAGCAGGTAGTCGACGACCCGGTGCTCGGCCTCGGTGAGCCGCACCGCCCGCACGCGGGCCTCGAGCGAGTCCGGCATCGAACCGCCTTCTGTAGTGCTGACTACACCTTCGGGAAGCCTCACTGTAGCGTTCACGACATGACGACGGCGGGTACCGACGCGCGCGGGCCCAGCCCGTTCTTCGCGGCGCAGGCCGACCGGCGCTTCTCGTACTGCCTCTACGCCCCGGCCGCGCGCGGCCCGCTGCCCCTGGTCGTGGTCGTGCACGGGACCCAGCGGATGGCCGAGCGGTACCGCGACGCCTACCGCGGGTTCGCCGAGGAGCACGGCTGCCTGGTCGTGGCACCGCTGTTCCCCGCGGGGGCCGACGAGCCCGGCGACCTCTCGGGCTACAAGCGCCTGGAGTTCCGCGGCACCCGCTACGACCTGGTGCTGCTCGCGATGCTCGACGAGATCGCGCTGCGGTACCCCGTCCGCACCGAGCGGTTCCACCTGCACGGCTTCTCCGGGGGCGGGCAGTTCGCGCACCGCTTCGCCCTGCTGCACCCGGAGCGGCTGGCCTCGGTCTCCGTCGGCGCGCCGGGGCGGATCACCCGCATCGACCCCGGCACGCCGTGGTGGCTCGGCACCGCCGACGTCGAGGAGCGCTTCGGCCGCCGGCTCGACCTGCCGACGCTGCGGACCGTGCCGGTGCAGATGGTCGTCGGCGACCGCGACCTCGACACCACCGAGATCGCCGAGCCGGGGGTCGACGCCGGCGGCGCCACCCGGATCGACCGCCTGCAGAGCCTGCGGGCCAACTTCGAACGGCACGGGGTCGGCGTC
Organism: Pseudonocardia sp. NPDC049154; assembly: GCF_040648315.1. Classification (NCBI taxonomy): domain Bacteria; kingdom Bacillati; phylum Actinomycetota; class Actinomycetes; order Pseudonocardiales; family Pseudonocardiaceae; genus Pseudonocardia; species Pseudonocardia sp. NPDC049154. Next base: position 2,570 of record NZ_JBEZDN010000110.1, on the reverse strand, counting down.
GACTTCGTGCTGCTGCCCGGCATCGGGCACCGTGGTCTCGAGGTCCAGCCGGCCGTCCAGCGGTTTCTCGCCGCGAGGCTGGGCGCCGGCTGACCCCACCACCCCACCCGCAGCCTTACCCCGACACCCGGCCTCCCGGCTGACACCACCACCCACCACCTCCCCCGCATCCGGAGAGGTCCCATGTCCCGCTTCGCCCTGCGCCGCGCGCTGCTGCCGGTGCTCCTGCTCGGGCTCGTCGCGGCGTGCGCGCAGCCCGCGCCGTCGCCGACCGGTTCCGGCAACACCGAGGTCGCCACCGGCGGTGCCCGGTTCTCCACGGCCGACGCTGCCACCGCCGCCCTGGGCGCCGACGTCGGCCCCGGCGTGTTCCCCCGCACGGTCACGCACGCCCGTGGGACCACGCGGATCGAGGCCCGGCCGACCCGCGTGGTCGTGCTGGACACCGGCGAGCTCGACGACGTCCTCGCCCTCGGCGTCACCCCGGTCGGCCTGGCCAGCCCGGACGGGAAGGTCCCCGCCTACCTCGAGCCGAAGGTGGGCGGCGCCGGCCGGCTCGGCACGCTCGACCCGCTCAACCTGGAGGCGGTCGCGGCGTTGAAGCCGGACCTGATCCTCGGCAGCCAGCTGCGGGTGGACCAGCTCTACGACCGGCTCACGGCCATCGCGCCCACGGTGCTCAGCATCCGGCCCGGCTTCCCGTGGAAGGAGAACCTACGGCTGGCCGCGGCCGCGCTCGGCGAGGAGCAGAAGGCGGTCGACCTGCTCAACGCCTACCAGGGCCGCGCCGACGAGGTGCGCGCCGCGCTGGCCGGTGACCCGCCGACGATCTCGCTGGTCCGCTTCATGCCCGGCCGGCTCCGACTCTACGGGAACCTGTCCTTCATCGGCGTGATCCTGCACGACGTCGGCCTCCCACGGCCGCCGGTGCAGGACATCGACGAGCTGGCCACGGAGATCTCGGAGGAGCGCATCGACCAGGCCGCGGGCGACCGGATCTTCTACTCCAGCTACGGCGACCCGCAGACCACCGGCAAGAACGCCGTGGTCAACGGCGACCTGTGGTCCCGCATCCCCGCGGTACAGAGCGGCCGGGCCCAGGAGGTCGACGACAGCGTGTGGTTCCTGGGCCTGGGCCCGACCGGCGCGAACCTGGTGCTCGACGACCTCACCCGGCTGCTGGGCTGAGCCGCCGGCCGGGTCCAGCTGGGCCGGGTGTTCCCCGGGCAGGGTGTTGCCGACCCGGCCGCCGTTGAGCCAGGCGCGCCGCTGTGCCGGGTGCTCCTGGACCGGGGCGGTGGCGGCCCGATGCTGCTGGGCTCCAGGTGCGCCGCTTCGCCGGGTGCCCCTGGACCCGGGCAGTGGCGGCCGGCCGCGGCTCAGTCGAGGTCGGCGGGGCCGAGCTCGTCCTCCTCGGCCCCGTGCTGGGCGAGGGCGGTGCGGACGACCCGGTACGCGATCGGCGCCGGGTAGCCCTTGCGGGCAAGCATGCCGAGCAGCCGGCGGCCGGCCTTCTGGCGGTCCTCGGGGCCGGTCACGGTGAGGGTGCGCAGCCGCCGGTCGACGAGCTCGCGGGCGCGCTGCTCCTCGGCGGCGTCGTCGACCTCGGTCAGCGCCTCGTCGGCGACCTCCTTGGCGACGCCCTTGCGACGCAGCTCCTGCGCGATCGCTCGCCGCCCGAGACCGCGGGCGCGGTGCCGCGAGCGCACCCAGGCGTCGGCGAAGGCCTGGTCGTCGATGAGGCCGACCTCGTCGAACCGCTCGAGGACCTTCTCCGCGATCTCGTCGGCGACGCCCTTCTGGCCCAGCTTCGTGGCGAGCTCGTGCTTCGAGCGGGCGCGGTCGGTGAGCAGGCGCAGGCAGATCTCCTTGGCCGCGGCCTCCTGCTCCTCCGGGGAGCGCGTGTCCCCGGCCGGCTCGCCCTCGGCTCCGCGCGTGGCGCCGCGACGGCGTCCGCGGCTCTCCGCGCCGGGATCGCCCTGGGTGCGGCGTGGGCGACCCGTGCGGCGCTCGCCGGTGCCGTTGTCGAGCAGGTCCTCGTCGAACGGGCCGCTCCGGGATGGGCCGCTGCCGGACGGGCCGCTGTCGGGGTGGCTGCTGTCCGAGCGGCCGCCGTGGGAGCGGCCGCTGTCGGCGGTCGTGCCGCCCCGCGACCGCCGGACGCCGCGTGCCCCGTCGCTGGGCCGCCGTGCCTCGCGATCGGTCGACCGCGCGGATCCGTGGCCTCCCTCGGTGCGGCCGGCACCGCCCGAGCGTCTGGCCCGCCGGATCCGGAGGTCCTCGAGGGAGAGGACCGTGGCCTGCTCCGCCGGCGCGTCGAGCTCCCTCAGCTCCGCGGCCTCGTGTGCCACGGGCGCACCGGGTTCGAGGGCGTCGAGGTCGACCAGCCCGATCCGCCGTTCCCGATCGGGGTCGGGTCCGGCGGTGCCGCCGCGCGCCTCCGCAGCTCGGACGGCGCCGGCATCGGTCCGGGGAGGATCGCCCGGCCCGGAGTCGTGCGGCCCGGAGTCGTGCGGCCCGGAGTCGCGCGGCCCGGAGTCGCGCGGCCCGGAGTCGCGCGGCCCCGGGGC
>NZ_JBEZDN010000109.1:0-27173 GCF_040648315.1 Pseudonocardia sp. NPDC049154 | reverse complement strand
TCGATGCCGTAGTGGGCGCCGAGGCCGCCGGTGAACAGGCCGTAGCCGTAGGCGTTGTGCACCTTGTGCCCGGGGCGTCCGCCGGCGGCGCGGATGGAGCGGGCGATCAGCCCGGCCCAGGTGTCGATGTCGCGTTCGGTGTAGCCGACGACGGTGGGTCGGCCGGTGGTGCCGGAGGAGGCGTGGATGCGGCGGATCTGGGCCTGTGGGACGGCGAACATCCCGAAGGGGTAGTTCTCCCGTAGGTCGGCCTTGCTGGTGGTGGGGAACTTGGCGAGGTCGGCGAGCTCGCGGCAGTCGTCCGGGTGCACGCCGGCGGCGTCGAAGGACCGCCGGTAGTGCGGCACGTTGTCGTAGGCGTGGCGCAGCGTCCACTGCAGCCGCTCGAGCTGGGTGGCGCGCAGCGCATCGACGGACAGGCGCTCGCCGGCGTCGAGCAGGTCCGCGGGCGGCGCCTCGCCGCGGCGGACCGAGGTGGTCGGCGCCGATGCCGGGGTGGGGGTGATGGTCATGCCTCACCGTCCTTCTTGGCCACGAGGGTGAGGACGTCGTAGCGGGCGACGGATTCGCCGTCCTGGCGGGTGACGTCGGCGTCCCAGCGGACCTCGCCGTAGCCGGCGGACTCGCGGGGGGTGATCTGTTTGCAGGTCAGGGTGATCGTGAGCTCGTCGTCGAACTTGACGGGCGTGAGGAACCGCAGGTTGTCCACCCCGAAGTTGGCGAGCACCGGGCCGGGGTCGGGGTCGACGAACAGCCCGGCAGCGAATGAGACGATCAGGTAGCCGTGCGCGACGCGCTGGCCGAACAGCGGGTTCGCCGCGGCGGCCTCGGCGTCCATGTGGGCGTAGAAGGTGTCGCCGGTGAACTCGGCGAAGTGCTCCACATCGGCCTGGGTGACCCGCCGCGGCCCGCCGACGACGGTGTCGCCCGGGCGGAGCTCTTCGAGGTGCAGCCGGAAGGGGTGGCGCTCGGTCTCGCGGCGTTCGGCCCCGCTGACCCAGCGCCCGGTGATCGCGGACAACGAGTCGGGGTCGGCTTGGAGGGCGGTGCGCTGCATGTGGTGCAGCACGCCGCGGATGCCGCCCATCTCCTCGCCGCCGCCGGCGCGGCCGGGGCCGCCGTGCACCAGCTGGGGCAGGGGCGAGCCGTGCCCGGTGGACTCCTTCGCGTCGGCCTCGTTGAGGACCAGGAGGCGGCCGTGGAACGGGGCGGTGCCGAGCACGACCTCGCGCACGAAGCCGGGGTCGGAGCTGACCAGGGAGCCGACGAGGCTGCCCTGGCCGCGGGCGGCGTAGTCGATCAGCTGCCCGGTTGTCTCGTACGGCATGACCGTGGCGACGGGGCCGAAGGCCTCGACCTCGTGCGGCTCGGCCCGCTGCGGGTCGCCGACCAGCAGGATCGGGGAGACGAAGGCGCCGCGGTCCGGGTCGGCGCCCGTGACCTCGACCTTCTCCGGGTCGCCGAAGACGATCCGGCCGGCGTCGGCCAGCGCCTTGACGCTGCGGCGGACCTCCTCCCGCTGATCCAGCGAGGCCAGCGCGCCCATCCGACCCTCGGGTCCGATGGTGGTCTTCGCCAGCCTCGCCGACACGGCCTCGACGACGGCGTCGACCTGGCCGGCGGGCACGAAGGCGCGGCGGATCGCGGTGCACTTCTGGCCCGCCTTGACCGTCATCTCGGTGACCAGGCCCTTGACGAACAGGTCGAACTCGTCCGTGCCGGGCACGGCGTCCGGGCCGAGCGCGGAGAAGTTCAGCGAGTCGGCCTCGGCGGTGAAGCGGACCGCGTGGCGCACCAGCGTGGGGTGGGTGCGCAGGCTCTGCGCGGTGGACGCCGACCCGGTGAACGCCACGAGGTCCTGGCCGGTGAGGTGGTCGAACGTGTCGCCCAGCGAGCCGGCCACGAACTGCAGCGCCCCGGCCGGGAGGATCCCGGACTCGACGATCAGCTCGACCAGCTTCGCGGTCAGGAACGCCGTTGGGGTCGCCGGCTTGACCAGGCTCGGTACACCGGCGAGGAAGGCCGGGGCGAGCTTCTCCAGCGGTCCCCAGACCGGGAAGTTGAAGGCGTTGATCTGGACCGCGACCCCCAGGAGCGGGACGCAGATGTGCTGGCCCACGAAGGTGCCGCCGCGGCCGAGGGGCTCGACCGGGCCGTCGACGTAGACGGTGTCGTTGGGCAGCTCGCGCTTGGCCTTGGAGGCGTAGGCGAGCAGCACGCCGATGCCGCCGTCGACGTCGAACTTCGAGTCACCCAGGGTGGCGCCGGTCCGCGCGGAGACCGCGTAGAGCTCCTCGCGGTGCTCGCGCAGGTGCTGCCCGAGCGCCTTGAGCAGCGCGGCGCGCTGGTGGAAGGTCAACTCCCGCAACGCCGGCCCGCCGACCTCACGCCCGTAGGCCAGGGCCGCGGCGAAGTCGATCCCGGTCGAGGAGACCCGGGCGATCTCCTCGCCGGTCACCGCATCGAACACCGGACGACCGGCGTCGCCCGGGGTGTGCCAGTCACCGGAGACGTAGCTGCGCAGAAGGGGGGTGGTCATGCGATCCCTCTCGTGGTGGAGGCGGGTCAGACGGTCTCGATGAGCAGGGCCGCGCCCTGGCCGACGCCGACGCACATCGACGCCAGGCCGCGGCGGCCGCCCTCGCGGCGGAGCCGGTTGGCGAGCGTGACGGTGATCCGGGCGCCGGAGCAGCCCAGCGGGTGGCCGAGGGCGATGGCGCCGCCGTCGGCGTTGACGGTCTCGGGGTCCAGGCCCAGGCGGCGCACGCACGCGAGGCTCTGCGCGGCGAAGGCCTCGTTGAGCTCGACGGCGTCGAGGTCGCCGGCCTGCCAGCCGGCCAGCCGCAGCGCCTTCTGGGTGGCGGGCACCGGGCCGAGGCCCATGACGTGCGGCGCGACCCCGGCGCTCGTTCCGGTGACGATCCGCGCGAGCGGGGTCAGCCCGTGCTCCTCGACGGCCCGTTCGCTGGCGACGACGACCGCCGCGGCGCCGTCGGACAGGGGGGAGGAGTTGCCCGCGGTGACGATCCCGCCCTTGCGGAACACCGGGCGGAGCCGGCCCAGGGACTCGGGGGAGGCATCGGCGCGGGGGCCCTCGTCCGCGGTGACCTGGACGGGGTCACCCTTGCGCTGCGGGACCGACACGGTGACCAGCTCGGCGTCGAACCGCCCGTCCTTCGCCGCGGCGACCGCACGGGTGTGGCTGCGCAGCGCGAACTCGTCGCACTCCTCGCGGGTGATCCCGTCCAGCGCGGCGACCTCCTCGGCGGTCTCGCCCATCGACAGGGTCGCCGGACCCTCGGTCTCGGTGTGGACCTCGGGCGCGGCCTCGTCCAGGGCGCGGAAGCGCGGGTTGGTGAAACGCCAGCCCAGGGAGGTGTCCGCGACCTCGCCCGGCTTGGCCCACGGGGTGCCCGGCTTGGCCATCACCCACGGCGCCCGGGTCATCGACTCGACTCCGCCGGCGACGACGACGTCGGCCTCCCCGGCCTTGATCGCCTGCGCGGCGTTCGTGACGGCGGTCAGCCCGCTCGCGCACAGCCGGTTCACCGTGTAGCCCGGGACCGCCGCCGGGAGCCCGGCCAGCAGAACGGCCATCCGGGCCACGTTGCGGTTGTCCTCGCCGGCCTGGTTCGCGGCGCCGAGGACCACCTCGTCGATCGCGTCGGCCGGCACCCCGGCCCGCGCGACGGCCTCGCCGACCACCAGGGCGGCCAGATCGTCGGGGCGGACGCTCGCCAGCGCTCCGCCGTACTTGCCCTGCGGGGTGCGGACCCCGCTCACCAGGAATGCGGTGTTGCTGCTGCCCATGAAGCCGCTCGGCCTCCGATCGGTGTCTGCGTCGGCGAACGATCGTTCGGTTGTTGGGGAGGTTAGCATGAGCGCGTGGAGGCCGACAGGGGTGAGGGTCCTGACGACGTTCGGCGCGTTCGTCCCCGTGGCTCCGGCGGGCAGGGCCCGACGACCGCCGTCATGGCGCGGCCCGCTGCTGGGGCTCGAAAAAGCGCTGGTGGACGCCTCACGAGAGGTCGCCGTCGGTCGGCCGGGGTGAGCAGGCTCAGCAGGTGGGGAGGGCTCATGCGAGCGCGCCACAGTGCCGCGTGGGACTCCTGTGGCGGGTGTCGAGGCCGAGAAGTGCGACAGCCCGATCGTTCGGGCGATCAGGACCAGGCTCGAACTCCAGGATCATGGCGTCGGTCCGAAGGATCCGGACCGATCCGAGACGGGGAAGGTGGGGTGCGCGGATGACGCGAGCAACGCGGGAAGACGCAAGCCCGTCGGTCCGACTGGTCCGGTGCGCGGGAGGGGCACGATGACCGCCGCGGCGGCCGGGCCGCCGAACCGGCGCCTCCGCGGCGCCGCCGGTGCCCGTCGCCCCGTCTACGACGCCCGGTCCCTGCTGGCCGTGGCGGTGCAGGAGTTCAACGCCCGCGGCTACGACGCCACCTCGATGGAGGACCTGTCGCGGGCCGCCGGGATCACGAAGTCCTCCTTCTACCACCACGTCAGCGGCAAGGAGGAGCTCCTCCGCGCGGCGCTGCAGCGTGCGCTCGACGGGCTGTTCGGCATCCTCGACGAGCCCGCCTCCCAGTCCGGACCGGCGCTGCGGCGGCTGCGGCACATCATCGGACGCCAGGTCGAGGTCCTCACCACCGAGCTGCCGTACGTGACCCTGCTCCTGCGGGTCCGCGGCAACACCGACGTCGAGCGGTGGGCGCTGGCCCGCCGCCGCGCGTTCGACGCCACCCTCGCCTCGCTCGTCGCCGAGGCGGTGGAGGAAGGCGAGGTCGCGGCGGGGGTGGAGCCGTGGCTGGCGGCACGGTTGCTCTCCGGCACGGTGAACTCGATCATCGAGTGGTACCGCCCCGGCCGGCCCGGTTCGGAACGTCTTCCCGCTCAGGTCGTGCAGATGGTGTCCGCCGGGATCATCCCTCCCGCCTGACGCCCGCCCGGGTGAGTTCGCCCCTGCGCTTGCGTGTCCGGCCCGAGTGCGCCATCATCAGACGAACGAACATTCGGTTTTGGAGGATCGCGATGACCGCGACTGACGAGCGCTCCCACCACGCTCATCAGGACGAGTTCCAGGCCACGATCGACGCGGACCAGCGCATCGAGCCGCGGGACTGGATGCCCGAGGCCTACCGCAAGACGCTGATCCGGCAGATCGCGCAGCACGCGCACTCCGAGATCATCGGCATGCAGCCCGAGGGCAACTGGATCGGCCGGGCGCCGTCGCTGCGGCGCAAGGCGATCCTGCTGGCCAAGGTGCAGGACGAGGCCGGGCACGGGATGTACCTCTACGCGGCGGCCGAGACGCTCGGCGTGGACCGCGAGGAGCTGACCGAGAAGCTGATCGAGTCGAAGCAGAAGTACTCCTCGATCTTCAACTACCCCACGCTGACCTACGCCGACGTCGGCGTGATCGGCTGGCTGGTCGACGGGGCGGCGATCTGCAACCAGGTGCCGCTGTGCCGGTGCTCGTACGGGCCGTACGCGCGGGCGATGGTGCGGATCTGCAAGGAGGAGTCGTTCCACCAGCGGCAGGGCTACGAGCTGCTGCTGGCCATGGTCAACGGCACGCCGGAGCAGAAGGCCATGGTGCAGGAGTCGGTCGATCGGTGGTGGTGGCCGTCGCTGATGATGTTCGGCCCCGCCGACGGGGACTCCCCGAACACCCAGCAGTCCATGTCGTGGAACATCAAGCGGCACACGAACGACGAGCTGCGCCAGCGGTTCGTGGACATGACGGTCCCGCAGGCCGAGGCCCTGGGCGTCACGCTGCCGGATCCGGACCTGCGGTGGAACTCCGAGCGTCAGGCGCACGACTTCGGTGAGCCGGACTGGTCGGAGTTCAAGGCGGTCATCACCGGCGCGGGCCCGACCAACGCGCAGCGGATCGCGCACCGGCGCCGGGCGCACGAGAACGGGGCCTGGGTGCGCGAGGCGGCGCAGGCGTACGCGGACAAGCAGGCGGGGACGGTGTCGGCATGATCCCGAGCGACGACGAGCAGGTCACCGACGTGACCGCCGAGGGCGGCCACGGCGCCGTCCCGACGACCGGGGTCGAGACCGGGCAGGGTGAGCGGCCGAGCCGCCGGACCTGGCCGCTGTACGAGGTGTTCGTGCGCGGCAAGCGCGGGCTGAACCACGTCCACGTGGGCTCGCTGCACGCGGCGGACGCGGAGATGGCGCTGCACAACGCGCGGGACCTCTACACCCGGCGCAACGAGGGCGTGTCGATCTGGGTGGTCAAGGCCGAGGACATCACCGCGTCGAGCCCGGCGGAGAAGGACCCGTTCTTCGCTCCGTCCGGCGACAAGGTCTACCGGCACCCGACCTTCTACGCGATCCCGGAGGAGGTGCCGCACCTGTGAGCCACGTCGAGCAGGGCGAGCACGACGCCACCAACGCCTACCAGTCGCTGTCGGAGACCACCGCGCACGACGACCCGCGCTGGGCGTTCGGCACCGGCTTCGAGGACGTCGAGGCCGAGATCTCCGCGCCGGTGCCCGAGGGCGTCGAGCCCGAGGACCTCGCGGCGTACTGCCAGATGCTGGGCGACGACGCACTGATCTACAGCCAGCGGCTGTCCGAGTGGGTGGCCAACGCGCCGGAGCTGGAGGAGGAGGTCGCGCTGGCCAACATCGCGCTCGACCTGCTCGGCCAGGCCCGCGTGCTGCTGGCCCGCGCCGGGCACGTCGAGGGGGCGGACCGCGACGAGGACGCGCTGGCCTACCTGCGCGACCAGGCCGGGTTCCGCAACGTCGCCCTCGTCGAGCCGTCGGACGAGCTGGACTTCGGTCGCTGCATCGCCCGGTTGCTGATCTTCTCGACCTGGCGGCTCGCGCTGCTGCACCGGCTGCAGGACTCGCGGGACCCGGTGATCTCCGCCGTGGCGGGGAAGGGCGTCAAGGAGCTGACCTACCACCGCGACTACGCCGCCCGGTGGGCCCTGCGCCTCGGCGACGGCACCGAGGAGTCGCACCGGCGCGTGCAGGCCGGGCTGGACTGGGCGTGGCCGTACGTGGAGGAGCTGTTCCGCACCTCCGACGAGGAGCACCGGCTGGTCGAGGCGGGCGTCGCGGTCGACCCGGCCGGGACGCGCGAGGAGTTCGACGCCGTGCTCGCGCAGGTCCTCGACCGGGCCACCCTCACCCGGCCCGAGGTGCCCCCGGTGGGCACGATCGGCGGTCGCGGCGGCCGGCAGGGCGTGCACACCGAGCTGCTGGGCCACGTGCTGGCCGAGATGCAGAGCGTGGCGCGCGAGCACCCGGGGGCGACATGGTGACCGACCCCGACCTGCGGGTGGACCTGGGCGCGCGCGACGTCGTCGCCCGGGTCGTCGACCCGGAGATGCCGATGCTCACCCTCGACGACCTCGGCGTGATCCGGTCGGTCGACGAGGACGGCGGCGCGGTGGTCGTCACGATCACCCCCACGTACTCCGGCTGCCCGGCGATCGAGGTCATGCGTGACGACATCCACACCGCGCTCGGCGAGGCCGGGTACCGCGGTGTCGAGGTCCGCACCGTGTTCTCGCCCGCGTGGAGCACGGACTGGATCAGTGAGGCCGGGCGCCGCAAGCTCGCCGAGGCCGGCATCGCCCCGCCAGGGAAGGCACCGGCCCGGGCCGCGGGCCCGATCCCGCTGACCCTCGGCGCCCCCTCGACGCAGGTCCGCTGCCCGCGTTGCGGCGCCCCGTCGACCGAGGAGTTCTCCCGCTTCGGCCCGACGGCCTGCACGGCGCTGCGGCGCTGCCCGTCGTGCCAGGAGCCCTTCGAGCACATGAAGGAGATCTGAGGTGACCCCCGCGACCACACTGCCCGCCGCCGGCACCCGGGCCGACGACGAGGTCGTGGCGCCCCGCGAGACCGGCTTCCACCGGCTCCGGGTGTCCGCGCTGGAGCGGCTGTGCGACGACGCCGTGGCCGTCACCTTCGCGGTCCCCGACGACCTGCGCGAGGACTTCACGTTCCGCCCGGGGCAGTACCTGACGCTCCGGCTCGAGACCGAGGCGGGGGAGGAGCGGCGCTCCTACTCGATCTGCGCCCCGGCCGGCGCCGAGCCTCGGGTCGGCGTGCGCCGGGTCGACGGCGGCCTGTTCTCCGAGTGGCTCGTCGACCGGCTCGAGGTCGGCGACGAGATCGAGGTCGGCCCGCCCGCCGGGTCCTTCACCCCCGACCTCGCCGCGGGCACCCACCACGGGCTCGTCGCCGCCGGGTCGGGCATCACGCCGGTGCTGTCGATCGCCGCGTCGCTGCTCGCCGCGCACGCCGACACCCACGTGACGCTGCTCTACGGCAACCGGCGCACCGACACCGTGATGTTCACCGAGGAGATCGCCGACCTCAAGAACGCCTACGGCCCCCGGCTGCACCTGCTCAACGTGCTCTCCCGCGAACCCACCGAGGCCGACATCTTCAACGGCCGGCTCGACGCGGACCGGATGCGGATCCTGCTCGGGTCGCTCGTCGACGCCGAGGGCGTCGACCACTGGTGGCTCTGCGGGCCGCTCGGCATGACCGAGGACGCCGTGACCGTCCTCGGCGAGCTCGGGGTGGACAAGAAGCGGGTGCACCGCGAGCTGTTCTACGTCGACGAGCCGCCCCCCGCGGTGCACCGCGCCGAGGACGACGCCGAGGTCGGCGAGGGCAGCGAGGTCACCGTCGTCCTCAACGGGCGGTCCACCCAGCTGACCCTGCCGCGCAACGAGACCGTCCTCGACGCCGCGCAGAAGGTCCGCGGCGACCTGCCCTTCGCCTGCAAGGGCGGGGTGTGCGGGACGTGCCGGGCGCAGGTCACGGACGGCGAGGTCACCATGCGCCGCAACTTCGCCCTCGAGGACGAGGAGGTCGAGGCCGGGTTCGTGCTGACCTGCCAGACGCTCCCGGTGTCGGACACGGTCACCGTCGACTTCGATGTCTGAGGGCCTGGTCGAGATCGAGGACCGGGGGCCGGTCCGGGTGCTGACCCTGGCCGACCCGAAGCGGCGCAACGCATTGTCCGTCGAGATGCGCCGCGAGCTCCGGGACGCGGTGCGCGCGGCGACGGACGACGACGCCGTCCGCGTCGTGGTCCTCACCGGCGCGGAGGGCTTCTTCTCCGCGGGCGGGGACATCTCGTCGATGAGCGACGACGAGCAGCTCGGGATCCTGCGCCTGCAGCTCCTCGCCGACCTCGTCGAGGCGATGGTCGCCGGCCCCACGCCGGTGATCGCCGCGGTCGAGGGCGGTGCCTATGGTGCGGGGCTGTCGCTGGCCGCCGCGGCGGACCACGTGGTCGCGGCCGGCGACGCCCGCTTCTGCGCCTCGTTCGGCGGCGTCGGCCTCGCGACCGACGCCGGCCTGGCCTGGACCCTGCCGCGGCGGATCGGCCAGGGCCGGGCGGCCGAGATGATCCTCTTCGGCGAGGTCGTCGACGCCGAGCAGGCCGCGACCATCGGGCTCGTCGAGCGCCTCGCCGAGCCGGGCGGAGCCGTCGAGCTGGCGCTGGAGCGGGCCGAACTGCTGGCCCGGCGCTCCCGCCCCGCCCTCGCCGCGACCAAGGAGATCTTCGCCGCCGGGCACACCGACCTGCGGCAGGTCCTCGTCGCCGAGGCCCGCGCCCAGCGCACCCTCTTCACCGGACCGGACTTCGCCGAGGGCGTCGCCGCGTTCCGGGAGAAGCGGAAGCCGACCTTCCGCGCCTGACCCGCAGGTGCGGCGGCCGAGGGGCCACCTGATCGGCTTCTTGTGCAGCAGCGGTTGTTCGACCAGCCGCACGTGCACGCCGAGAGCGATCGTGAGACGCGACGGTGCCTGATCGACGCTCCCGTGCGGTGGTGGACCGACAAGCCCTGGGCGGACATGATCGGCGATCGTGAAGACGCGGTTTGTGTGCGCGGTGCTTCGTCCTGCTCGTCGAGCAGGGCTGACCCTTCGTCGCGGAGCAGGGCGGCGGACGACACACCCCTTCGGTGTGACGCGATCGTCGCTGCACGGGCCGAGAAGTGCGTTAACTTTGCCAAGCGCCTTCGCGGGATCCGAGGGCTGCGTCGTCGTTCGTCGGTGACCCGGCCCGTCGTCCCGCTCGGGCCGGAGCGCGACGGCGGCGCCCTCCACCCCGGTCGACAGTGATGCCGCACATCGAGGAGAGCGAATGAGCGACAGTCCCGAAGCACCCGCGCCGCCGCTGCGCATCGGTGTGGTGGCGGAGTCGACGAAGGCGGAGACGCGGGTGGCGTTGACGCCGGAGACGGTCCGCAAGGCCGTGAACCTCGGCTACGCCGTCACGGTGGAATCCGGGGCGGGTGTGCAGGCCGGGTTCGACGACGCCGCCTACGCCGCCGCAGGGGCGGAGGTGTCCGAGGGGCCGGTGTGGGACGCCGACGTCGTGGTGACGATCAACGCCCCGCAGCCGGACGAGATCGAGCGGCTGCACGCGGGCACCACGCTGGTGTCGATGCTGGCGCCGGCGATCGAGCCGGACCGGCTGGGGACGCTGGCCGAGCGGGGCGTGACCGCGCTGGCGATGGACGCGGTGCCGCGGATCAGCCGGGCGCAGTCGTTGGACGTGTTGAGCTCGATGGCGAACATCGCCGGGTACCGGGCGGTGATCGAGGCGGCGCACGCGTTCGGCCGGTTCTTCACCGGGCAGGTGACCGCGGCGGGCAAGGTCCCGCCGGCGAAGGTGCTGGTCGCCGGGGTCGGCGTGGCCGGCCTGGCCGCGATCGCGGCGGCGAACAGCCTGGGCGCGGTGGTGCGCGCGACCGACCCGCGGGCCGAGGTCGCCGAGCAGGTCCGCTCCCTCGGCGGTGAGTACCTGGCCGTGGAGGTCGAGCAGGAGAAATCCACCGACGGGTATGCGAAGGCGACGTCGGAGGCCTACGACCGCCGGGCGGCGGAGATCTACTCCGAGCAGGCCGCGGACGTGGACATCATCATCACCACGGCGTTGATCCCGGGCCGCCCGGCGCCGCGGCTGATCACCGCCGAGCAGGTCGCGTCGATGCGCCCGGGCAGCGTGATCGTGGACATGGCCGCCGCGCAGGGCGGGAACGTGGCGGGCACGGTGGCCGGTGAGGCGGTGGTGACCGAGAACGGGGTCACGATCATCGGCTACACCGACCTGCCGGGCCGGCTGCCCGCGCAGGCCTCGCAGCTCTACGGCACCAACGTGGTCAACCTGCTCACGCTGCTCACCCCGGCCAAGGACGGGCGGCTCGTCCTGGATCTCGACGACGTGGTGGTGCGCGGGCTGACCGTGGCTCACCAGGGCGAGACGCTGTGGCCGCCGCCCCCGGTGTCGGTGAGCGCGGCCCCCGCGGCCCAGCCCGCGGCGACTCCGCAGGCCGAACCGCAACCGGAGAAGACGCGTTCGCCGCTGGCGCGGGCCGCGGTGGGGATCGCCGGCGCGGTGGCGTTGTTCGGGGTCACCGCGTTCGCGCCGCCGGAGCTGGCCGGGCACCTGACGGTGTTCGTGCTGGCCATCGTGATCGGCTTCTACGTGATCGGGAACGTGCACCACGCGCTGCACACGCCGCTGATGTCGGTCACCAACGCCATCTCCGGGATCATCGTCGTCGGCGCGATCCTGCAGATCGGCACCGGGAGTGCGCTGGTCACGGCCCTGGCGGCGGTCGCGGTGCTGCTGGCCGCCATCAACATCGTCGGTGGCTTCGCGGTGACCCGCCGCATGCTGTCGATGTTCTCGAGGAGCTGAGCCGTGGAGACGTGGACGACGGCGGCGTACCTGATCGCCGCCCTGCTGTTCGTGATCAGCCTCGCCGGGCTGTCGAAGCACGAGACCTCCCGCTCCGGGGTGGTGTTCGGCATCGCCGGCATGACCATCGCGCTCGTCGCCACGGCGATCGTGGCGCTGGGCTCGGCGTCCGGGCTGGGCATCGCGCTGCTGCTGGTCGCGCTGGTCATCGGCGCGGCGATCGGGCTCTGGCGGGCCCGGGTCGTCGAGATGACCGGCATGCCCGAGCTGATCGCGCTCATGCACAGCTTCGTCGGGCTCGCCGCGGTGCTGGTGGGCTGGAACGGTTTCCTCGAGGTCGAGTCCGGGCACCTGCAGCTCGCGGGGTCGCTGCTGGGCATCCACCACGCCGAGGTCGCCATCGGCGTGTTCATCGGCGCCGTCACGTTCACCGGATCGGTCATCGCCTACCTGAAGCTGTCGGCGAAGATCGCCTCGGCGCCGCTGATGCTGCCGGGCAAGAACGCGCTCAACCTGGGCGCGCTGGTGGTGTTCGCAGGCCTCACCGTGTACTTCGTGATCACGCCTGCGGTGTGGGTGCTGGCGGTGCTCACCGTGCTGGCGCTGCTGCTGGGCCTGCACCTGGTGGCCTCGATCGGCGGCGGGGACATGCCGGTCGTGGTGTCGATGCTCAACTCCTACTCCGGGTGGGCCGCGGCGGCGTCGGGCTTCCTGCTGGGCAACGACCTGCTGATCATCACCGGTGCGCTCGTCGGCTCCTCCGGTGCCTACCTGTCCTACATCATGTGCAAGGCCATGAACCGCTCCTTCCTCTCCGTCATCGCCGGCGGCTTCGGGGCGACGTCCTCGACGGCCGCCGCAGTGGAGGGCGAGCACCGCGAGATCGACGCCGCGGGGGTCGCCGAGCTGCTGGCGAACGCCCGGTCGGTGGTCATCACCCCCGGCTACGGCATGGCGGTGGCCCAGGCGCAGTACCCGGTCGCCGACCTGACCCGCAAGCTGCGGGACTCCGGCGTCGAGGTGCGGTTCGGGGTGCACCCGGTCGCCGGGCGGCTGCCCGGGCACATGAACGTGCTGCTGGCCGAGGCCCAGGTCCCCTACGACATCGTCCTGGAGATGGACGAGATCAACGACGACCTCGCCGACACCGACGTCGTGCTCGTCATCGGCGCGAACGACACCGTCAACCCGGCCGCCTCCGAGGACCCCGGCAGCCCGATCGCCGGCATGCCGGTCCTGCGCGTGTGGGAGGCCGGGAACGTGATCGTGTTCAAGCGGTCCATGGCCACCGGCTACGCCGGCGTGCAGAACCCACTGTTCTTCCGGGAGAACAGCCAGATGCTCTTCGGCGACGCCAAGGAACGGGTCCAGGACATCCTCGCCGAGCTCAGGACCCGCGAGCCCGTCGGCTGACGCCCGGGGAGCGCCCGGTCAGGACCGCAGGAAGTCGAGCAGGTCGGCGTTGATCGTGTCGGCCTGGGTGGTCGGCATGCCGTGCGGGAAGCCCTGGTACGTCTTCAGGGTCCCGTTCTGCACGAGTTCCGCGGACAACGGGGCGGAGTCGGCGTAGGGGACGATCTGGTCGTCGTCGCCGTGCATCACCAGAACGGGGACGGCGATCGACTTGAGGTCCTCGGTGAAGTCCGTCTGGGAGAAGGCGACGATTCCGTCGTAGTGCGCTTTCGCACTGCCCATCATCCCCTGCCGCCACCAGTTCGCGATGATCGCCTCCGACGGCTCCACGTCGGGGCGGTTGAAGCCGTAGAAGGGCCCGGACGGCAGGGCCCGGTAGAACTCGGACCTGTTGGCGGCCAGCTGGGCCTGGAGGTCGTCGAACACCTTCTTCGGCAGTCCGCCCGGGTTGGCGTCCGTCTGCACCATGAGCGGTGGGACGGCGCTGATCAGCACGGCCTTCGCCACCCGGCTCGCGCCGTGCCGCGCGATGTAGTGCACGACCTCGCCGCCGCCGGTGGAGTGCCCGACGTGCACCGCGCCCTGCAGGTCGAGATGGGCGGTCAGCGCGGCCAGGTCGTCGGCGTAGTGGTCCATGTCGTGACCGTCGGGGGTCTGTGTGGAGCGTCCGTGTCCGCGCCGGTCGTGGGCGATGACGCGAAATCCCTGCTGGAGGAAGAACAGCATCTGGGTGTCCCAGTCGTCGCTCGAGAGCGGCCAGCCGTGGCTGAAGACGATGGGCGTGCCCGATCCCCAGTCCTTGTAGAAGATCTCGGTCCCGTCGGGCGTGGTGATCGTGGCCATGCGCTGCCTCCGGTGGTGATGTGGCTCGGACGCCGACACCGTGCACTACGCGGATCCACTCTCGTCGCGGCCCGCCGGGCCGCATACCGCCGAGTGCACCCGGAGGCGGGCACCCGGGGAGGCGGAACGCGCCTCGTCCGGTCCGGAACTGCGTGGTCGACGACAGGCGAATTCCCGCTGGGGACGGGGACTCACTCCCGCGGCGGGGAGGGCTCCGCGCTTCCGAAGATGGCCGCCCGGATGGCGGCGATGACGAGGTCGAGGCGGCGGACCACGGGGTGGAGCTCGGGTGCAGCGCGGGGATGGCGCCCGGCCACGGCGGTGACCGTCAGGGTGAGCGACGACAGCTCGACGATGACGTCGCGGCGGAGCGTGTCCGCCATGCGTTCGGCCTGGTCCGCCCGGGCGCGGAGGCGTTCGGTCCGCGCGGTCTCGGCGGCGTGGGCGGTGAGGCGGTCGCGCATCGTCGCGACGCCGCGGCCGACCGTGGCCAGCTCGCGCAGGCCGTCGTCCCGGATGGGGTGGGCGTAGTCCCCGCCGGCCACCGCGGCGACGTCGTCGCCCAGCCGGGTGAGCGGGGCGAGCACCCAGCGCCGCTGGAACCGCATCGCGACGACCCCGAGGGCGATCCCGAGGGCGGCGACCGCGGCGAGGACGCCGAACAGCCGTTGGCGCGCCGACGACGAGGCCGCCCCGGCGGCGTCCGCCTCGCCGCTGATCTGGGCGCGGAGGGCGTCGACCCGCTGGCGGAGCACGTCGAACTGCCCCTTTCCCGCGTCCTGGGCGGCCAGGGCCGAGGCCTGCCCGGCCTCGCCCGCGCGGCGGAGGTCGATCAGCGGCCGGGCGGCGTTGGCCGACCAGTTGTCGTAGGCGACGGCGACCGCGGCCAGGCTGCCGGCCAGCTCGGGCACGAGGGTGCCGAGCAGGTTCTGCTCGGCGGCGATCCTGGGCGCCGCGGCGGTGAACGGGTCGAGGAAACCGTCCTCCCCGGTGAGGAGGTACCCGCGCAGCCCGGTCTCCTGGTCGACGTAGGCGGTCTGCAGCCGCTCGACCGAGGTCAGCGCCGGACCGATGCGCTGCATCATCACCTGGTCGGCGGCGGAGGCCTGCGCCATGCTGCCGACCGCGACCGCGAGCAGCCCGAACAGGGCGACCAGGACCACCAGCACGAGCGCGCGCATGCGGCCCCGGAGCGACCCCTTGAGCTCCTGCCACCAGGGTGGCCGGCGCGGCTCGGCAGGGGTGGTCGGCCTCCTGTCGTCGACACGATCCACTCCTGCCTCCTCACCCGAGCGACCTTCGACGGTCGAGAGTTCCGAAAGGATCTCGGTGCGGCAAGACGAATCGCCGCCGCGCCCCTACGTGCGGCGACCGGCGGGGGCGGCCCTCGCTCCGGCTGACCTGTGCTCGGCGCGGTCCGGGACGCCGAGGAGTTGCACGCGCCTCAGGTTCGGCCGAGCCCGAGGGCGGTGGGGTGGCGGGGCTGGTAGAGGCCCAGGTCGCCGAGCCCGGGGACCTGCAGCCGCGTGATCAGGCCCCAGCCCTGGTCCTCCACCGGACCGGCCTCGACACCGGCGGCGAGCACCGCGGCCCGCGTGGCCTCGACGTCGTCGCACATCAGGAACAACTCGTGCCGCCCGCTGGTGGCGGCATCGGTGGGATGCACCGCGAGCTCGGCCGGGGGCGCGGCGAAGATCAACCAGCCGTCGCCGGCGTCGACGTGCGCCAGGCCCAGCACGTCGCGCAGGAAGGCGCGGACGCGGTCGGCGTCCTCCGCGTAGAGGATGGTGTGCACTCCGGTGATCACGTGGCCTCCTCGCCGTTCCACCCCGGTCACCGGTGACCCTGCCAGAAGCGGTTGGCGTCGCACCCGGGCTCGGCTTTACTGGACCGACACGGAGGGCCCGCGCCCACCCCTCCCGAGGCGGAAGCGGTTCGACGGTGAACACGTTCCGGACGACTGCGCGCGGGCGGCTGCGCACGGCCGCCGTCGCGATCGCGATGCTGCTGGTCGCCGCGGCCTGCAGCACGGCCTGCAGCGTGCCGACCGGCGACGACGACCGGGCCGGGGCGCCCTACCGGATCGGCGTGCTGCTCGGCCTCACCGGCACCGACGCCGCGGCCTCCCGGCCCGGGTACCGGGCGCTGCAGCTCTACGCCGAGCGCGCCACGGCCCTCGGCGGGGTCCACGGCCGGCCGGTCGAGCTCGTCGTCGCCGACACCGGGGGCGACGCCGGTCGAGCGGTCGAGGAGTACCGCAGGCTCGTGCTGCAGGAGGACGTCGTCGCGGTGGTCGGGCCGGGCTCGCGCGCCGAGGCCGTGGCGCTGCGGCCGACCTCCCGGGCTCTGCGCACGCCGGTCACGGCCGTGGCGGGGGCGGACGACGTCATCTCACCGCCCTCCGAGGCCGCGTACATGTTCACGCAGGCCCCGGCGAGCGTGAACTCGCTGCGGGCGCAGCTCACGTACGCGCGGGAGCAGGGCTGGCGGCGGGTCGCGATCCTGTCGTCCGACGACGACCACGGGCGGGAGGCGGCGGACGCGCTGCCCGGCATGATCGCCGGGTTCGGGCTCGAACTGGTCGGGAACCAGGTCTTCCCGGCCGACGCGATCGACATGACCCCGCAGCTCACGACGCTCGCCGCCACCGCTCCGGACGTCACGCTGGTGTGGTCGGCCGCGCTCCCGACCGCGATCGTCTCCCGGAACGCCTTCGTGCTCGGCTACCCGGGTGTGCTGTTCCCGGCCTCCGGGGCGGCGGGCGCGCACTACATCGGGCTCGGCGGCGACGCCGTCGAGGGCACCCTGCTGCAGGGTCCGAAGATGCTGGTCAGCGACCAGATCCCGGCCGACGACCCGCAGGGCCCCGTGCTCGGGGACTTCGTCGACGCGTGGGAGGTGGAGTACGGCACCACGCCGTCGCCGTACGCCGCCGGCGCCTGGGACGCCGTCCACCTGACGATCGAGGCCCTGCGGGCGACCGACCCGGCCCTCACCGGGACCCAGCAGACCCGCGACGCGATCCGCGACGGCCTGGAGCGGACGACCGGGGTCCCGGGCACCCTCGCGGTGTACACCTTCACCCCCGAGCGGCACGGCCCCGAGGGCATCGCCGGCCTCGCGATCATCCGGGTCGACGGCGGCCGGTTCCTGCTGGAGCAGGCCTACTGACGCGGAGTCGCCGTCGGTCAGTCGCTGTCCAGCGGGACCTCGCCGAACACCACGAGGCTGATGACGAAGTAGGCGATGTACAGGGCGAGCAGGACGATCCCGTGCCATCGCCGCAGCCGTCCGGTCGCCAGGAAGATCGCCGACAGCGCCGTCATCGCGAGCATGACCGGGAGGTGCCAGGACAGCACGTCGTCGCCGACGGTGATCACCCCGCCGACGAGCAGGACGATTCCCAGCTTGCCGGTCACCGAGAACACGACGCTGCCGATCACGTTGGCGACGCCGATCTCCGGCGCGCCCCGGCGGGCGGGCTCCACGGTGAGGAAGATGTCCTCGAGGGAGAGCGCCAGCGTGGCGATCGTGACGCCGAAGACGGTGCCGGCGATCTCGAAGGTGTCGAGGATGCCGTCCGTGCCCCGGGCCGCGACGAAGGCCCCGACGACGAGGCCGGCCAGGGCCAGCACGGCGAGCCCGAGGCCGCCCCAGCGGGACCGCCGGCGGGCCTTGAGGAACCCCTGGTCGATGCGCAGGTCGGTCGGGAGGTCGAAACCGCCGGACCCGGTGGGGCCGCCCGGGCCGGCGGCCGGGGTGTCCCCGCCGCCGGTGGCCGTCATCGTCGCGGTGCCGCCCGCGCCGACCTTCTCGAGCTGTTCGTAGAGCTCCGCGTTACGGAAGACCGGTCGTCGGGAGGAGTACTCGCGATAGCCGATCCAGCCCACGAACGCCACGAATAGGACCACCAGCACCACGCCGGTGAGGAGCGTCAGCACCCCGGTCAGCGCGAGGGCGAACATCACCACCGGGGCGGCGACGAACAGCACGAGGTAGTCCCGGGGGACGTCGACGCGGCACGGGGCGATGATCGCCGCCAGTGCGAGCACGATCCCGGTCATCGCGATCGTGGTCCCGATGACGGTGCCCAGAGCCACTTGTTGCAGCCCCTCGACGTTCAGCACCACGCCGAAGGCGAGATCGTCGAACTCGATCCCGGTGAACACGACCGCGATGAGGAACAGCGAGATCGCCCACCTGCTGGCGACGCCGACCAGCTGACCGATCAGTTTCTCGGCGCAGTAGACCAGCACCGCGATACCCAGGACGAATTCGATGATCGGGATCACGGGCCGCTCCTCGCCGGGCCGACGTCAGAGACAACGTGATTCCGATGGTGATCGCCGTCACTCCGTATTGCAACGGGTTGACAGCTGCACTGGATCAGGTATAGGCGGCTGCTTCATCGGCCCGGACCGGCCACCTTCTGCAGCGTGGGACCGAGCTGGTCGAGCAGCCAGCCGACCGACACCACGTTCGGGGCCTGCAGGGCCACGGCCTGGTCGAGGGTCAGGGGGAGGTAGTGGCCCTCGCGGACCGGGCGCAACCGTTGCACCAGTGCGTTCCCCTCGAACCTCGCGCGGTCGCCGTCGCCGGCGAAGGTCATGAACAGGACGTCGGCGGAGTCGAGCATGCCGACCTGTTCGTAGCTCACGCCGACGGTGCCGGGCGCGAGTGCCGCGGAGGCGGGGGCATCGCGGAAGTTGTCCGGGATCTGCAACCCGAGCGAGCGCATGAAGGCGGTCGAGAGGTTCTGCTCGCCGACGACCATCGGGAGGACCTCGCCGCGCGCCTGGCCGTAGAGGTACGTGCGGTCGCCGAGGTCCGGGAGCTCGGACCGCAGCGCCGCGACGCGGGCGTCCGAGTCGGCGACCAGGGTGTCGACCGCGGCCGTCTCCCCGATCGTGCGCCCGATCTGGCGGGCGTCGTCCTGCATGGAGGAGGCGTAGAGGCCCTTCTCGTAGACGACGACGGGGGCGATCTGCGACAGGCGCTCGTAGGTCGTCCGGTCGCGGATCATCGACGCCGACACACCGAGGATCAGGTCGGGCCGGTAGGAGGCGACCTTCTCGACGTCGACGCCGGCGCTCACGTCGGCCTGGATGCCGAGGACGTCCTCGGGCAGCGGCGTGCGGATGTAGGGCAGGTTCGCCGCGCCGGAGTAGTTGCGCACCGCGCCCACCAGGGGTGCGCCGACGGCGTTGGCCACCGCGACGTCGTTGTAGCCCAGCGCGACGATGCGCTGCGGCTTCGCCGGGACCGTGGTGGTGCCGTAGGCGTGCGTGATCGTGAGGGGGAACCGGTCCGTGCCTGCCGGTGCGGGCGCGGCCGCCGTCGGCGCTGCGGGGCCGGCCGGGCCGCTGCTGCAGCCGGCCAGGAGGAACGCGCACACCATGCCGACGATCGCGATCGCCGTTCTCGCCACACCCATCACCACTCCACAGTTAGGCTCGACTTACCTAAGTCGATCAGGCCGTCGTCGGTCAAGACCACGAGGCGTCCGGAGGTCCTGACGGGACCGGGGCCGGTCGACGCGGCCATCGGCACGACCTGCCGTCGTCCGATAGTTGACGTCTCAGCGACCCCGCTCCTAGGTTGATCGCCGACGTCCGTCAGCGGAGGAGATGCCTGGTGGCCACCATCCCGGAGCTCATGCAGGCGAACCTGCTGGAGGTCTTCAACGAGCGGGACGCGGAGCGGCGGAGGGCCGCCGTCGCCCGCACCTACGTCGCCGACGTGGAGTTCTCCGACCCGGAGGGGACCGTCACGGGACACGAGGCGGTCGACACCAAGGCGCGGGAGCTGCTCGAGCGGTCGCCGGGTTTCGTGTTCACGCCCGACGGGCCGGTCCGCGTCGCCCGGGACCTCGGCTACCTCGCGTGGAGGTTCGGCCCCGAGGGGGAGGCGCCGGTGGTCCGGGGCATGGACATCGCCCTGGTGAAGGACGGTCTGATCGCCAGCCTCTACACCCTGCTGCTCACGGACTGACGCGTCCTCCGCGCCGGCGACCGATGAGCCGGCGGGGCTCCCGCGGTCTCACCTGTATGGACGCGACGAACCTGGCCGAGCTCTACGACCTGCCGACGATGGACTGGGACCGGATCCGGGCGGGACTCGACGCGGGGTTCCCGCAGGCCCCGGGGGCGGGCGGGCCGAACCGGCACACCTGCTGGTTGACCACCCTCGGGCCGGGCGGCGGAAGGTTGGCCGTGTCGGGTCGACAACTCCGGGCAGGCGCTGACGGCCGAGTTCAGCGCTGGCGGTTCTGACCCGGAGCGACGACCACCCGCTCGTCAGGCCGACCGTGTCGGGGACTCGGACCTCACGAGCAGGACCGCCGCGGCGGCCAGCACGAGCGTCAGGACCAGGGCCGCCCACCGCGCCGTGGTGAGGAACAGCGCAGCGGAGACGGCGCCGACGACCAGCGCGAGCAGCTGCCGCACCGCCGCGAGTGCGCCGCGCCAGTCCCCGCGGGTCGCCAGCCCGTGGGCCCGGTGGTGAGCACGCCGGTCATGTAGGTCGTCGAGTTCCGCAGCCGCAACCCGACGACGCTCTGGCCGCCGAGCGCGACCCCGGCCAGCAGGAGGACCGGCCAGGTGGGCCCGGCCAGCCAGAACGGCAGGGCGGCGGCGAGCGCCACGAGCTCGGCGAGCAGCGGTGCGGTGAGGGCCTCCGGCCGGTCGCGCCACGCGATCCCGTGCGTCCTCCCCGACGACGGGCCGGGCCACCGACTCACCTCTTCGGGTGCGTCATCGCGGGCCGAGGTGTGCTCAGCCGGTCGTCGCCGGCACCTCGGGCAGGCCCGCACCGAGCCGCCTGAGGTGGTGGTCGGTAGCCCCGAACATCGCGTCGATCGTGAGGATCCGCTTGTGGAGGTGGCCGATGGGCAGCTCGTCGGTCATCCCCACGCCGCCGTGCGTCTGGATCGCGTACTCGCCGACGAGCCGGCCCAACCGTCCGACCTGGGCCTTCAGCACGGCGACGTCCCGCGGACCGAGCCGGCCCGCCTCGGCGAGGGCGGTGCTGTAGAGCAATGTGGAGCGTGCCTTGACGTGCGCGATCTTCATGTCGGCGAGGCGGTGCGCCACTGTCTGGAACGTCCCGATCGGCACGCCGAACTGTTCGCGGGTGGACGCGTACTCGGCGGTGCGACGCAGCAGCTCGCCCGTCGCGCCGACGGCCTCGGCGGCCAGGACCACGAGTGCGCGGTCGAGGGCCTCGCGAAGGAGGGGCTCCGCGTCCGCGGCGAGGAGGGTGGCGGGCGCGGCGTCGAACCGCAGGTGGGCGGCGCGGCGGCCGTCGACCGTGGTGAACGGGGTCGCCGCCGGAGCGGTGGGGTCGACGAGGAACAGGGCCAGGCCCGCGTCGAGCCGGGCGGTGACGACCAGGACGTCGGCCGCGTCGCCGTGCAGGACCACCCGCTTCTCGCCCGTCAGGGCGTACCCGTCCCCGCTCCGCTCGGCCGTCGTGGTGATCAGCGCGGGATCGGGCGTGCCGCGGCCCTCCTCGTGGGCGAGGGCGCCGATCGCCTCGCCGGACGCGATGCGCGCCAGCACGTCCTCGCGGCCTACCGCGGCGAGCACCCCGCCCGCCAGCACGACCGACGCGACCCACGGCTCGACGAGCAGGTGCGTGCCGAACACCTCCGCGACCGCGACCACGTCCACGATGGACCCGTCGAGCCCGCCGACCGCCTCGGGGAACGGGAGGGCGGTGAGCCCGAGCTCGACCAGCCGCGCCCAGACCGCCGGCGACCAGCCGCGCTCCGAGCGGACGATCGCCTGACGGGCCTCGAAGGAGTAGTCGCGCTGGAGCGACCGCGCGACGGTGTCGCGGAGCAGGACCTGCTCCTCGGTGAAGGTGAAGTCCACGGCGGCCTCCGATCAGGAACGCAGGGTGCGGGCGACGAGATCGCGCTGCACCTCGTTGGTGCCGGCGTAGATCGTGGTCGCCCGGCTGTTCAGGTAGTACGGCATGGCGACGAGGGCGAGGTCCCCGCCGAGCGGCTCGACCTCGGAGCCGACGCGCAGCGCCTCGCGCTGGTCCGCCAGCCCGTCCAGCCCGACGACCCGGGTCATCAGCACCGAGATGCGCTGGGTGAGCTCGGAGCTCATGACCTTGTTCAACGACGGGTAGGCCGGCTCCTCCGCGACCGGGTGCCCGCTGATCGCGAGCTTCTCGAAGTGCTCGTAGGAGGCGAGCTCGGCCTCCAGCTCGCCGAGGTCCCGCTGGACGACCGGGTCGTCCGCGAGGGAGCCGCCGAACCCCGACGGAGTCTCGGCCGCGACCGCGCGGGCCACCTCCAGCCTGCGGCGCAGCATCGGGCTGTGTGCGGAGCCGCCGCGCTCGTGCTCGAGGAGCTGCTTGGCCACCGACCAGCCGTCGTTCTCGGCGCCGACCCGGTTGGCCTGCGGCACCCGCACGTCGGTGAAGAACACCTCGCACTGCTCCGGTGCGCCGTCGAGCCCGATGATCGGGCGCACTGCCAGCCCGGGGAGGTCCATGCGGTCGAGCAGCAGGAACGTGATGCCCTGCTGCTTCTTCCCTTCACGGCTGGTCCGCACGAGCATGAACATGCGGTTGGCGTGGTGGGCGTAGGTCGTCCAGATCTTGCTGCCGTTGAGGACGTAGTCGTCCCCGTCCGCCACGGCCATGGTGCTCAGCGACGCGAGATCGGAGCCGGCCCCGGGCTCGGAGTAGCCCTGGGTCCAGTAGTCCTCGCCGGAGAGGATCCCGGGCAGGTGGCGGGCCTGCTGCTCGGGCGTGCCGAGCTCCATCAGCAGTGGGCCGATCATGCGCAGGCCGTTGGGCAGCAACGGCGGCAGGCCGCGCTTCTGGTACTCCTCGGCGAACACGTAGCGCTGCTCGACCGACCATCCGGTGCCGCCGTGCTCGACCGGCCAGTCCGGGGCGGACCAGCCGCGGGCGTGCAGGATCCGGTGCCAGGCCATGACCTGGTCGAACGGGCCGAAGACGCTGGTGGTCTTGCGGCCGGCCTCGCGGATCTCCAGGGTGGGCGCGGTGTCCAGGAACTCCGCGACCTCCTCGCGGAACTTCTCCAGGTCGGCGTTCGGCGCGATGTCCATGCGGCTCAGCCCTTCCGGCTCGTGAAGGCGGCGATGCGCTCCTGGGCGTCCGGGCCGCGGCCCTCGCCCTCGGTGACCTCCCACTGCAGGCCGGCGTCGAGCGGGCGACCGTCGGTGGCGTCGAGCAGGCGCTTGTTCGCCGCGTGGGAGAAGGGGGACTGCGCGGCGATCCGGCCGGCGAGGGACGCGATCTCGGTGTCGAGGTCCGCCAGGGGGACGGCGTACTCGGCCAGCCCGATCCGCACGGCCTCGGCGGCGTCGATCATGTCCGCGGTGAACATCAGCCGCTTCGCGGTGGCGACGCCGACGCGGCGGGGGAGCCGCTGGCTCATGCCCCAGACCGGGGTCAGCGCCCACTTGGCGTGGGTGTCGCCGAAGCGGGCGTCGTCCGCGGCGATGAGGAAGTCCGCGGCCAGCGCGACCTCGAGCGCGCCGGTGTAGCAGTGCCCGTGCACGGCGGCGACCACCGGCTTCGGCAGCTTCTCCAGCATCCGCAGGGTCTCGCTGTGCCAACCGCGGGACGGCACCGTCTCGCCGGCGCCGATGTCCGCCAGGTCGTGGCCCGCGGAGAAGCACCGACCGGCGCCCCGGAGGACGACACACCGGACGGCGGCGTCCTCCCGCAGGGCCTCGACGTGCGCCCTGAGCTCGGCGAACATCGCCACCGTGAGCGCGTTGAGCTTCTCCGGACGGTTCAGCGTCAGCACCGTCCAGCCGTCGTGGTCGGTGCGGAGCACGAGTTCGCCCACGGACGCCCCCTTCCCAGTTTGAACGAACGAACGTTAACTGCCCGGCGGCGCGGGGAGAAGGGCGGCCCTACGGAGTCGCCGTGGCCTGGGCGAGCAGCCCGTCGACGATCGCCTCGAGCGCCCGGCGGAACGTGTCCCGGGCGGCCAGGGCCGGCCACCGGTCGCCGGAGGTGGACCCGCGGCGTGCCTCGCCGGGCTGGCGGCGCTCGTGCTGCTGTGGCGGAGATCGGGACCGTAGCGGACGGGGACGGGCGGGGCGGGGCAGAGTCTCGGGCATGTCCGACGAACGAGCGCCCGCCCCGCGGGTGGTGCACGACCTGCGCCCCCTCCTGACCGACAGCGCGACCGTGCCGGCCGGGGTGGTGTGGCGGCTGACCGAGCCGGGCCGCCAGCTCGACGCCAACGTCCTGCACCTCGGCGCCGACCAGGTCGTCGGGACCCACACGGAGCCGGACCTCGACGTCCTCGTGGTGGTCGTGTCCGGGACGGGCACCCTCGAGGGCGCCGAGGCTCCGCTGGCCCTCGCCGCGGGGACGACGGTCTGGCTTCCGCGCGGCTCCACCCGTCGGCTGCGCGCGGGCGGCGCGGGTCTCGGCTACCTCACCGTGCATCGCCGGCGTCCGGGCATGCAGATCAAGCCGGGCCCGCCCGGGTGACGACGGGCGCCCCACAGTTGTGTGCCGGAGCGCAATGATTGCGTTTGTCGGGTCCAGGTGGTCACGATGACACGGTGATCCCCGACGACCCCCGCCCGCCCACCGCCGACGGGAACCGCCCGCCGCTGCCCCGTCACCTGGGCGACTTCACGCTCGACCGCCGCATCCTGGTGACCCTCGCCTGGGCCGTGCCGATCGGTGCCCTCGGCGCGGCCGCGGCGTGGGCGCTGCTGAGGTTGATCGCGCTGATCACCAACGCCGTGGATGCGCCGCAGCCGGGTCGCGCCCCGGATCGCGGTGCTCAAGCCGACGTCCGCGGCGATCGGCATCGGGACCGGCGGGCCGTTCGGCGCGGAGGGCCCGGTCATCATGACCGGCGGCGCGGTCGGGTCGATCCTGGCGCAGCACCTGCACCTGTCGGCCGACGAACGCAAGTCGCTCATGGTGCCCGGCGCGGCGGCCGGCATGGCGGCGACGTTCAACGCGCCGCTCGCCTCGGTCCTGCTCGCCGTCGAACTGCTGCTGTTCGAGTGGCGGCCCCGCAGCTTCCTGCCCGTCACGTGCGCCGTGGCCGTCGCGACCGTCGTGCGCGCCCCGCTGCTGGGCGCCGACCCCCTCTTCCAGGTGGGCCTCGGGGGTGCCCACGCGACCCCGGTCGTCGACCTGCTGTGTGTCGGCGCGGGGCTCGTCGGCGGGCTGCTCGCCGTCGCGGTCACCGCGCTCGTCTACTTCTCCGAGGACCAGTTCGCCCGGCTCCCGGTGCCCTGGATGTGGTGGCCCGCGATCGGCGGGCTGATCATCGGCGTGGGTGGGCTGATCGAGCCGCGGGCGCTGCGCTCGCCGCTCACCGGGGTCGTGTTCTCCCTCGAGCTGACCCACGCGTGGTCCGCGCTGGTGCCGCTGCTGGTCGCGTCGGCCTCCGCGTACGGGCTGTCGGCCCTGCTGCTGCGCCGCTCCGTCCTCACCGAGAAGATCGCCCGGCGCGGCTACCACCTCTCCCGCGAGTACGACGTCGACCCGCTCGAGGTCCTGCTCGCCGACGAGGTCATGGCCGCTACGCCCGCCGTCCTGCCGCCCGACGCGCCGCTCCCGCCGCCACGTGACCTGCTGGCCGCCACCCTCACCCGCCGGGGCGCCGACGGGAGCGCCCGGGCGGACGCGCCGCTGCAGCGCCTCTACCCGGTCGTCGACGACCGCGGCCGGCTCCAGGGCGCCGTGCCCCGGCAGTCCCTCGTGGCACCCGGCGAGGCCCGGACGGTGACGGACGTGCTGATCGCCGATCCGGTCGTGGTGCACGCCGACGACACCCTCCGCGAGATCGCGTCCCGGTTCGCGCGGCACGGGATCACCGCGGCGCCGGTCGTCGACCGGGCGGACCCCGCGCGGCTGGTCGGCCTCGTCACCGTCGACCACCTGCTCGACGGCCGCCTGCGCGACCTCGCGGAGGAGCACGACCGCGAGCGCCCGCTGGGCCCGCGGTCGTGGCGGCCACGCTCGGGTCGCCGACGGGACGGGTACGCGACACTACGGACATGACCGACGCGGCCGCCGTCCCCGATCCGCCGACCCACGAGCAGGTCGACGCCGTGATGCGGACGGCCCGGGTGCTGGTGGGGGTCACCGCCCGCTCGTTCGCCGCGATCGAGGACCGCGTCACCCTGCCGCAGCTGCGGATCATGGTCATGATCGCCAGTCGCGGACCGCTGAACCTGGGCGCCATCGCCGCGAGCCTGGAGGTGCACCCCTCCAACGCCAGCCGGGCCTGCGACCGGCTCGTGGCCGCCGGGCTGCTCGACCGCCGCGACGACCCGGCCGACCGGCGCAACCTGCTCCTGCAGCTGACCGAGGCCGGCGCACGGCTCGTCGACGAGGTGACCGCGCAGCGCCGGCAGGCCATCCAGGACACGCTCGAGAAGATGCCCGTCCGCCGGCGCCGGGGCCTGGTCGCCGCGCTGAGCGCCTTCGCCGACGCCGCGGGGGAGCCCGCGGAGGCCGCGTGGAGCCTCGGCTGGACCACCGAGAACCCCCTGCGCTCCCTGCCGGGGCAGGCCGCGGACCGCAGCGGCGCGTAGTCGCGGGCCTGTCCGTCGTCGTCGGCGGCGCTGGCCCGACTCATGGACGCCGCCGGCTCCGTGGTGACCCCGTAGCGGCCCGGTCCGGTTCGGAGGCATGCCAGCATGTGGTCGCGGCTCTGAAGGTCCGGACGTTTCGCCTGGTCAGGGCGGATGTGGCTCCGGCGACACCTGAGCGTTCATGCTCTTGACAACCGGTTCGGGTGACGGGTTGAGTACGGGTCGTGCGCATCTGGGACCGCGGAATCTGGTCGCGGCGCCGGCACGTCGACTACTGCCGCACCGAGGCCGCCCTCTGTCGGTGACGGCCACCGCGCCCGCCCCGCCGGCGATCCCGCCGGCCGCGCGGCCGCACCGTCGTCCCCGATCCTGCGTCCTCCCGGAGCACAGCCATGTCCGCCGTACCCGCACTCTCCGACCGCTCCGCCCCGTCCCTCGACGAACGCCGGACCGACATCGGCGACCGCCTCCTCGCCTCGCTCGAGGCACTGGTGGACCGCCACCGCGTCCGCGCCACCGGCGACGCGGCCGCCGACACCGAGCTGATCGCGGCCGAGGTGGCCCACCACCTCGCCGTGGCCCGCACCGCCCTG
Source organism: Pseudonocardia sp. NPDC049154 (assembly GCF_040648315.1). Taxonomy (NCBI): domain Bacteria; kingdom Bacillati; phylum Actinomycetota; class Actinomycetes; order Pseudonocardiales; family Pseudonocardiaceae; genus Pseudonocardia; species Pseudonocardia sp. NPDC049154. Next base: position 58 of record NZ_JBEZDN010000109.1, on the reverse strand, counting down.
CAGCGTACCCCGCGCCTGCGCGCGAGCTGACCGCTCCGGCGGCCGCCGTCGACTCGAC
>NZ_JBEZDN010000108.1:0-27332 GCF_040648315.1 Pseudonocardia sp. NPDC049154 | reverse complement strand
CCCTGGCGACCATCGCCAGGGCGACCATCGCCACTCACGGGGGTCAGCGGCCGAGGATCTCCGTCACCGAGCCGGCGTGCTCCGGGGTGCCGACGGCGAGGTTCGCCGCCTCGTCGACCATGTCCGCGTCGACGTGGTGCGGGCGGATCCGGCCGTCCCGGATCTGCTCGGCCCAGTGGCAGGCCACCCGGTGACCCTCCGCCGCACCCTCGAGCTGCCGCAGCTCCGGCCGCTCGGTGTCGCACCGCTCGGCCTGCTTCCACGGGCAGCGGGTGTGGAACCGGCACCCGCTCGGCGGCGCGGCCGGCGAGGGCAGGTCGCCGGCCAGCAGGATCCGCTCCCGCTGGTCCTCGGCCTCCGGGTCCGGCAGCGGCACCGCGGACATCAGCGCCCGGGTGTAGGGGTGCTGCGGGTCGGCGTAGAGATCGGTCGACGGCGCCTCCTCGACGATCCCGCCCAGGTACATCACGCCGACCCGGTCGCTGACGTGCCGGACCACCGCCAGGTCGTGCGCGATGACCAGGTAGGTCAGCCCGAGCTCGCGCTGCAGCCGGGACAGCAGGTTGAGCACCTGGGCCTGCACGGACACGTCGAGCGCCGAGACCGGCTCGTCGGCCACGATCAGGTCCGGCTCCACGCTCAGCGCCCGCGCGATCCCGATCCGCTGCCGCTGCCCACCGGAGAACTCGTGCGGGTAGCGGCGCAGCGCTCCCTTCGGCAGACCGACGGCGTCGACCAGCTCCTGCAGCCGCTTCCGGTCCGCCTCCGGGCCCCGCGACAGCCCGTGCGCCTTCATGCCCTCGGTGAGCAGCGACTCCACGGACTGCCGCGGGTCCAGGCTCGACATCGGGTCCTGGAACACCATCTGGAACCGGCGGCGGCGCCGGCGCAGCTCCTCGCCCTTCAGCCCGGCGATGTCCTGGCCGTCGAACCGGACCTGGCCCCGCGTGGGCTCGGTCAGCTTGAGGATCGCCCGGCCCAGCGTCGACTTGCCGCAGCCGGACTCGCCGACCAGGCCGTAGGTCTCCCCGCGGCGCACCGTGAGCGAGACGCCGTCGACGGCGTACACGTGCCCCACCGTCCGGGCCCGGAACACCCCCTGGGTGATCGGGAAGTGGACGGCGAGGTCCTCGACCTCCAGCAGCGCCGGGGCCGGCCCGTCGCTCTGCTCGCTCATGCCGATCCCTCCGCGACCGGGACGGGGTTGTGGCAGCGCAGCAGCCGCGTCCCGGCCTCCTCCGCCGCCGGCGTGACCTCGGCGCACACCTCGAGCGCGCGCGGGCAGCGCGGCATGAAGGCGCACGCCCCGCCCTCCGGCGAGGCCCACGGCAGGTTGTCGTTGACCGACCCGCGGATCGCCGCGAGGTCCTCCCCCGGCGGCCCGTCGATCCGCGGGATCGAGCCGAGCAGCCCGTGCGTGTACGGGTGCCGGGGCTGCCGGAACAGCTCGTGCCGGTCGGCCCGCTCCACGATCCGGCCCGCGTAGAGCACGTTGACCCGGTCGCACAGCCCGGCGACGACGCCGAGGTCGTGCGTGATCATCACCAGCGCGGTCCCCGTCTCGGCGACCAGCTGCTTGAGCAGGTCGAGGATCTGGGCCTGGATGGTGACGTCGAGCGCGGTCGTCGGCTCGTCGGCGATCAGCAGCCGGGGCGTGCAGGCCAGCGCGATCGCGATCAGCGCGCGCTGCCGCATCCCGCCGGACATCTGGTGCGGGTACGAGTCGAGCCGCCGCGTCGGGTCGGGGATGCCGACCCGGTCCAGCAGCTCCGCGGCCTCCCGGCGCGCGGCGTTCTTCCTCATCCCGCGGTGCCGGGTGAGCACCTCGGTGACCTGCAGCCCCACCGGGATCACCGGGTTCAGCGAGGACAGCGGGTCCTGGAAGATCATCGACAGGTCGCGGCCGCGGCGCTCGCGCATCGCGGAGTCCGACAGGGTCAGCAGGTCCTCGCCGTCCATCCGGATCGAGCCGGTGACGCGGTTGCCGCGCTCGGGCAGCAGCCGCATCACCGCCAGCGAGGTCACCGACTTGCCGCAGCCGGACTCGCCGACCAGCCCGACGATCTCGCCGGGCTTCACGTCGAAGCTCACCCCGTCGACGGCGACCGTGTCCGGCTCGCCGCGCCGGGTGAACGCGACCCGCAGGTCCTCGACCTCGAGCAGGGCGCTGTCCATCAGCGCCTCCCCTTCGGGTCGAGCGCCTCGCGCAGGGCCTCGCCGAGCAGCGTGAACCCGAGCGCGACCAGGATGATCGCGATCGCGGGCCAGAACGCCAGGGCGGGCCGGACGTCGAGGTAGGTCTGGGCGTTGGCGAGCATGAGCCCCCATTCGGCGCGGGCCGGGTCGCCGTCGCCCAGCCCGAGGAAGGACAGCGCGGCCGCGTCGAGGATCGACGTCGCCAGGGTCAGCGTGGCCTGCACGATCACCGGGCCCACGGCGTTGGGCAGCATGTGCCGCAGCACGATCGAGCGCCGCCGCACCCCCAGCGAGGTGGCCGCGAGGACATGGTCGCTCTCCCGCTGCGCGAGCATCGACCCGCGCAGCAGCCGGGCGAACACCGGCACGCTGACCAGCGCCACCGCGATGATCACCGTCGTCTGGCTGGGTTTGGCGGCCAGGGCCGCGATCGAGATCGCGAGCAGCAGCGACGGGATGGACAGCAGCACGTCCGTGACCCGCATGAGCACGGTGTCGACCCAACCGCCGAAGGCGCCGGCGAGCGCGCCGATCACCACACCGAACACGAGCCCGATCAAGGTGGCCAGCACGCCGACCAGCAGCGTCTGGCGCGAGGCCAGGATCATCCGGGAGAAGAAGTCCCGGCCGTTCTGGTCCGAGCCCAGCGGGAAGCCGGGCTGCGCGCCGGGGATCGAGTCCGGCCGCAGCGTGCGCTGCAGCTCGGGGAAGGCGGTCGCGGCGTCGTGCGGGGCGATCCACGGCGCGAGGATCGAGACCAGCACGAACAGGCCGACGATCACGGCGCCGACGATCGCGACGGGGTTGCGCCGCAGCCGTTGGAAGGCGTCGGCGGTGAGGCTGCGCCCGCTCGCCTCGGCCAGCTCGTCGACGCGGCGCCGACGGCGGTCCAGCAGTGTCGGTGGTCGGGGTTGCAGGCTCCCCCTCGGCGAGGTCATCGCACCCTCACCCTCGGGTCGATCACGGCATACGACAGGTCGACGAGCAGGTTGACGATCACGTAGACCAGCGCGCCGAGCAGCACCACGGCCTGCAGCCGGGGGTAGTCGCGGCGCTCGATCGCCTGCGCGAGCAGCGTGCCGAGGCCGCCCCAGACGAAGACCTTCTCGGTGAGCACCGCGCCCGCCAGCAGCAGGCCGGTCTGCAGGCCGATCGTGGTCGAGACGGGGAGCAGGGCGTTGCGGAGCACGTGCCGGTCGCGGACGGTGCGGGGCGCGAGGCCCTTCGAGTTGGCCGTGCGCACGAAGTCCGAGCCCATCACGTCGAGCACGGACGCCCGGGTGATCCGCACGATCACCGCGAGCGGGATCGTGGCCAGGGCGACCGCGGGCAGCACCAGGTGCACGAGGGCGTCCCACGACGCGTCGAGCTCCCTGGTCAGGAGCCCGTCGAGCACGGCGAACCCGGTGACGTGCGTGGCGTCGATGTCCACGGCCTGCCGCCCCGAGGGCGGGAACCAGCCGAGGTCCACGGCGAAGAACTGCTTGAGCAGGTAGCCGAGGAAGAAGACGGGGACCGCGACGCCGACCAGGGTCGCGATCACGGTGGTGGTGTCGAGCGGGCGGCCGCGGTAGCGCGCCGCCACGTAGCCGAGCGGGATGCCCAGCACCACGGCGAGCAGCAGCGCGGCGATCGCGAGCTCGATGGTCGCGGGGAGCGCCCGGGCGATCTCGGTCGTCACCGGTTCGCCGGTGATCAGGGAGTTGCCGAAGTCGCCGGTCAGGGCGCGGCCGAGGAAGCGGAAGTACTGGACCGGGACGGGCTGGTCGAGCCCGAGCACGGTGTTGAGCTGGGCGATCTTCTCCGGGGTCGCCTTGTCGCCGAGCAGCGCGGCCGCCGGTCCGCCCGGCAGCGAGCGCAGCCAGGCGAACAGGAGGACGGACAGCAGCAGGAGCGTCGGGACGACCTGGATCAACCGCCGCACGATGAAGCGCAGCATGGTGGCCTTTCACACCGGCACCCCGAGCCCGTCATGGAACCATGACGCGCTCAGGGCGGCCGGTTTCTCGCATCACGGAACCATGATGCGATTCGGTCGGATCAGCTCTGCGTCTTGCTGACGGTGTTGAACCGCTCGTCGGTCAGCGGGCTGGGCACGAGGCCCTGGATCGCGCCGGAGACGACGATCGCGGGCGGGCTGCTGCTGATCGGCACGGCCGGCAGGTACTTCGCCATCAGGTCGCGGTTGGCCTGCTCGTAGGCCGCGGCGTGCTTGGCGGGGTCCGGCTCGGCGTCGGCCGCGTTGATCTGCGCGTACATCGCCGGGTCCTCCGGCCCGAACTCCGGCTTCTCCCGGCCGAAGAAGGTGCCGATGAAGTTGCCGGCGTCGTTGTAGTCGCCGGTCCAGCCGAGCAGGTGCAGGTCCTGCTTGCCCGCGGTCTGGACGTCGTCCTTGAAGCCGCCGTTCCAGGGGCGCGGCACCGCGTTGACCGTGATCCCGGCCTGCTTGAGGTTCTCCGAGATCAGCTGGAAGAGGTCGGTCGGGTTCGGCATGTAGGGCCGGCTGACCTCGGTCGGGTAGTAGAAGTTCAGCGTCAGGTTCGACGCCCCGGCCTGGGCCAGCAGGTCCTTCGCCTTCTGCGGGTCGTACGGGTACTGCTGGACGTCGTCGGCGTACCCGGCGACGGTCTTGGGCATGAACTGCGTCGCGACCTCGGCGCCCTCGGGCAGCTTGGTCTGCACCAGCGCCTGCCGGTCGATCGCGTAGGCCAGCGCCTGGCGCACCCGGATGTCCTTGAGCGCCGGGTTGTTCTTGGTGTTGATGCCCATGTAGAGCACGTTGAACGGCTGGCGGATCAGCACCTGCTGGCCGGCCTGCTTCAGCGCGTTGTAGTCGGCGGGCGACGGGTAGTCGTAGCCGTCGATCGTGCCGGCGGTGAGCTCCTGCTTGCGGGCGTTCTCGTCCGGGATGATCTTGAAGACGAGCTTGTCCAGCTTGGCCTTCTCGCCCCAGTAGTCGTCGTTGCGGACCAGGGTGATCGTGTTCCCGGTGCGGTCGTAGCTCTCGAACTTGAACGCGCCGGTGCCGGTCGGGTGGTCCGTGGCGTAGGCGGGGTAGGAGAACGAGTCGCCGCTCTGCGTGACGTTGTCCGCGTCGTACTGCTTCAGCGCGGCCGGGCTGGAGATCGACAGCGAGGTCAGGCCGAACGCGGCGGGGAAGGCGCCCTTGTACTTGCTCAGGGAGATGGTGGCCTTGTCGCCGTTCGCCTGGCAGGACTCGTAGATCCCGCCGGAGTTCTTGAAGCCCTCGAAGACGTCCGCGTAGTAGATCATGTTGCTCTGCGCGGCCTCGCTGGTCGTGTTCGCCCAGCGGTCGAAGTTGGTGCAGACGGCGGCGGCGTCGAGCGGGGTGCCGTCGTGGAACGTCACGCCCTGGCGGATCGTGAAGGTCCACTGCTTACCGTCGGGGCTGGACGACCACTCGGTCGCCAGGCCCGGTGCGAGGTCCGTGGTGCCCGGCTTGTACGTGATCAGCGTGTCGTACATCTGACGGACGGGGCGGAAGCTCTCGCCGTCGTCGTTGAAGATCGGGTCGAAGTTCTTCGGGGCGCCGGCGGCGCCGAAGACCATCGTGCCGCCGGTCGCGCCGGCCGACCCGCCGTCACCTCGTTCGGAGGTCGCACAGGCGGCGAGCGAGACGGTGAGCGCGCCAGCGGCGATGGTGGCGAGCAGACGTCGTGTGGTGGGCATTCTCAGGGCACCTCGAGGTCGTCGGGGTTCGAGCGATGCCCGGAGACGCTAGTCAAGGTGTTTACCCGTCGGTAGCCCGCAACGTCACAGTTGGGGCACAGCTACCTCAAACGAACCTCAAATGCGTGAGGCGGGCGTAACACTCTCACGCTCGGTGGCGCGAGCACACCCACGCGGCGGACCTCACACCCACTATGGACGCGTGTCCGTCCGATCAGGACGCCTCGAACTCCCCGTTCTTCACGCCGGCCACGAACGCCGCCCACTCGTCGCGGGTGAACGCCAGCGGGCCCTGCTCACGGTTCTTGCTGTCCCGCACCAGGATCTCGCCCGACGCCGACCGTCCGATCTCGACACAGTCGCCGAGACTGCAGAAGCTGCTGGTCCTGAACTCGGTCAACGCCCGCCCCTTCGTCACGTGTGGCGGCGAAGATAGCGGAGCAGCAGGTCGCGGGACGCCGCGGGGTCGACGGCACGCGCCGACACGTCGGCGTGAATCTCCTTGTACAGCTTCACGTCCGCGGGTGTGTCCAGATAGGAGTCCCCGGCCGCGCCTTCGATGTACACGACGTCGGCCAGCCGGTCCCGCAGCTCCAGCACGGTGAACGGCCCCGCGAGGGCGCGGTGCAGGCCGGCGTCGAAGGGCAGCACCCGGATGTCGACGTTGTCCCGCTCGCTCAGCTCGACGAGGACGCGCAACTGGCGGTCCATGACCGCGCGGTCCCCCACCTGCCGGTTCAGCAGGGCCTCGTCGAGCACCGCGGCCAGGCGCAGCGGTTCGTCGTCGCGCATCAGGGCACGCTGCCGCTGCATCCTGATCTCCACGAGCTGCTCGACCTCGGCCTCGCTGTGGTGCGGCAGCATCTCCGCCATCAGCAGCGTGGCGTACTCCCGGGTCTGCAGGAGCCCGTGCAGGAAGGTCGTGGTGAACGGCCGCACGGCGACCGCCTCGGTCTCGAGCGCGGGGTAGCGCCCGGGCGAGTCGAGCACGAACCGCTCCGGGTGCACGCCCTCGACGTACGGCTCCCACCACCCCTGCGTCCGGCCCTCGCGGACCAGCCGCCGCAGCATGTCCTGCTCGGCGTCGGACGTCACGCCGTAGATCCGGATCAGCTCGTTGACGTCGGGCAGCTTGGGGATGCCCTTGCCCGTCTCCAGCCGGCTGATCTTCGAGGTCGAGCAGGTCATCTTCTCGGCGACCTCGTCGAGGGTCATGTCGGCGTTGAGCCGGAGTCGCCGGAGCTCGGCGCCCAGCCGCCGGCGCGGGCCCGCGGGCCCCTGCTGTGGCGCCATCCCACCTCCCCCGTCCCGCTCACCCATCGGAACCGGCCGGATGCTCCGAGCGAGTGATTCGCACGTGGAGCCTCCCGTGCAATTGCACGAGGACATCCCGTCGGGCAATCTAAGCACAGCTGGACCCCGAGTGGTTCGCATCACCTCCACCCGGGGTCCCCGAGGGAAGGAGGGCGCCCGTGATCTCCCCGACCGGCCCGCGCCCCGCCCCTCGCACCCGCCGCCCCGCGGCCCCGGTCCCGACCCGAGGGACCTCACCGACTCCCGGCGCCCGCCGGGCAGCAATCCGAGTGGAAGGTGACATCCGATGATCCATGTCCGAGCCGTTCGCACGCGTGCCGGATCGCCGTCCAGCAAGGTCGCCCGCCGTCGATCGGGCAGGTGGTCCCCGTGATCGGGCCCATCGGCATCGTCCTGGTCGGGTTGGGTGTTCTGGCCGTCATCGGCGTGGTCGTCGGCATCCTGGATGCCGCACAGGCCCGCGCCTGGCGGCGGGTCGCCGCCGAACGCCGTCGCAACTGGGAGGGCCGGCAGGCCGCCATGGGCCGGTCGGGTCACGACTCCTGGGGTGACGACGACGGCGACTGACTGCGCAGTGCCGGGGGGTTCCTGCGCACGGTGGTCCCGCGCGAGCGGGACCGGCGCCCCCACCGGCCCCACCGGGAAGCCGGTCCGTCCGGGCGGACCGGGTCCGGACCCTCGGCCCGGCGTCGCGACGCGGCGCCGGGCCTTTCTCGTTCCACCGCCGATGAGTTCTCCCGGTCCGGCCGGTCATCACCGTGCCGACCCGATGGCCAGGAGGAACAGTGACGACCGTCCACACGCTCGACGTCCCCGGCGCACGCCTGCACTACGAGGTCCGCGGCTCCGGCCCGCTGCTCGTCGTGGTGGGTTCGCCGATGTCGGCGGCGCACTTCGCGCCGCTCGCCGACGCCCTCGCCGCGCACCACACCGTGGTCACCACCGACCCCCGCGGCATCGCGAACAGCACGCTCGACGACCCGGCGGTCGACGTCCCGGTGGAGCAGCGGGCGGACGACGTCGTCGCGATCCTCGACGCCCTCGGCGCCGGCACCGCGGACCTGTTCGGCTCCAGCGGTGGCGCGACAACCGGGCTCGCACTCGTCGCCCGGCACCCCGACCGGCTGCGCACCCTCGTCGCGCACGAGCCGCCGCTGCTCGAGCTGCTCCCGGACCGCGAGTCCCGGCGCGCCTCGACCGAGGACGTCGTGGCGACCTTCCACGCCGAGGGCGCCGGTCCGGCGTTCGCCAAGTTCATGGCCGCCGCCGGGTTCGTGGGCGACAACGCCGGGGCGCCGGCCGAGCCCCCGCCCGGCCCGCCGCCGTCGGAGCAGGACATGCGCGACGGGGAGCGGTTCCTGGCCCACGACCTGCTGGTCACGACCCGGTACGTGCCGGATGTCGAGGCGCTGCGGGCGGCGCGGACCCGCATCGTGGTCGGGATCGGCGAGGACTCCGGGCACCTGCTGACCCAGCCGACGTCGGCCGCCCTGGCCGAGCGGCTCGGTGTGGACCCGACCTTCTTCCCCGGCGACCACGGCGGCTTCCTCGGCGCCCCGGCGGAGTTCGCCGAGGTGCTGACGAAGGTGCTGGCCGGTTAGGAGAGGGCGTCAGGAGAGCGCACGGCGGCCTGCGAGGGCGCGGCCGAGGGTCATCTCGTCCGCGAACTCCAGGTCGCCGCCCATCGGCAGGCCCGAGGCCAGCCGGGTGACACTGAGCCCGGGGAAGTCCTTGAGCAGCCGGACCAGGTAGGTCGCGGTCGCCTCGCCCTCCGTGTTCGGGTCGGTGGCGATGATGACCTCGCCGATGTCGCCCTCGTCCGTCGCCGGACCGGTCCCGCCGAGCCGCGCGAGCAGCTCGCGGATCCGCAGCGACTCCGGCCCGATCCCGCCCAACGGGTCGAGCGCGCCACCGAGCACGTGGTAGCGGCCCTTGAACTCGCGGGTGCGCTCCACCGCGAGGACGTCCTTGGGCTCCTCGACCACGCAGACGACCGTGGGGTCGCGGCGCGCGTCGGAGCAGTAGCGGCAGCGCTCCTTCTCCGAGACGTTGCCGCACACCTCGCAGAACTGCACGCCCTGCTTGACCTTCTGCAGGACCTCCTGCAGCCGGGTGACGTCCGCGGCGTCAGCGGCGAGCAGGTGGAACGCGATGCGCTGCGCGCTCTTCGGACCGACGCCGGGCAGCCGGCCCAGCTCGTCGATCAGGTCCTGGACCGGTCCCTCGAACACGTCAGACGCCGGGGAGGCCGAATCCGCCGAGGTCGCCCAGGCCGCCGGTGAGCGGGCCCATCTTCTCCGCCTGCAGCTCCTGCGCGGCGCGGGAGGCGTCCTGGATGGCGCCGACCAGCAGGTCCTGCAAGGTCTCGACGTCCTCGGGATCCACGATCTTCGGATCGATCTCGACGCGGCGGATCTCGCCTGCCGCCGTCTGGGTGACACGCACGAGCCCGTTGCCCGCCTGGCCGGTCACCTCGGCCTCGGCGAGCTCCTGCTGCGCCGTCATGAGCTGTTCCTGCATCTTCTGCGCCTGCTGCAGGATCATCGACATGTCCGGCTGACCACCCGGTTGCACCAGAACACTCCTCGAGGTCTCGCCCGCGTGTGCGGTCTCGCGACCCAGGGTAGCCGTGACACGCTGTCCGCCGTGTCCGCCCCGCGTCGCGCCCTCGTCCTGACGCCGGCCCTGCTCCTGCTGGTCGCCTGCACGGCCGCCGGACCCGCGGCGCCCGCGCCCTCCGTGGCCGTCCCGACCAGCAGCGTCGCCGCGTCGCCCGCGCCGGCGGCCCCCACCCGCACCGTCGTCCTCGACCCCGGCCACAACGGCGGCAACGGGTCCGCCCGCGCGGCGGTCACCCGCCAGGTCCCGGACGGCCGCGGCGGCACCAAGGCCTGCAACACCACCGGCACCTCGACCGACTCCGGCTACCCCGAGCACGCCTTCACCTGGGACCTGGCCGGGCGGGTCCGGGCCCACCTCGAGGCCGCCGGTGTCGCCGTCGTGCTCACCCGGAACTCCGACGACGGTGTGGGCCCCTGCGTCGACGAGCGCGGCAAGGCCGGTCAGGAGGCCGGCGCCGACCTGCTCGTCTCGCTGCACGCGGACGGCGCCGCCGCCTCCGGGCGGGGCTTCCACGTCGCGTACTCCTCGCCGCCGCTGAACGACGCGCAGTCCGGCCCGGCCGTCGACCTCGCCCGCGAGCTGCGCGACGCGCTGCGCGCCGGCGGCTTCCCGACCAGCGACTACATCGGCCGGGACGGTCTCTCCCCGCGCGCCGACCTCGGCGGGCTCAACTTCGCGACGGTGCCCGCGGCCCTGGTGGAGTGCGCGAACATGCGCAACGCCGAGGAGGCCGCCGTGGTCTCGTCGGCCGAGGGGCGGGAGCGCTACGCCGCCGCCGTCGCCGCGGGGATCACGACGTTCCTCGCCGGGCTGCCGGCCTGATCCTTTCGTAAGGTGCCCGCGGTGCACGCCGAACAGCTCCTCGCGCTCCCCACCTGGCGGGCCTTCGACGTCGACGACTCCGGCCGCGTCCTCGCCGGCGGCGACGCCTCCGGCTCCGTCCAGCTCGTCGAACTCGTCCCGGACGGCACCGCCACCCCGCTCTCCGCCTTCGACGGCCCCTGCCGGGGCAGGTACCTGCCGGGCGAGCGCCGGGTCGTCGTCGAGCACGACCGGGGTGGCGACGAGCGCACCCAGCTCAGCCTGCTCGACCTCGCGTCCGGCGAGCTCACCCCGCTGGTCGACGACCCGGACCACGTGAACATGCTGCTCACAGTGCTGCCGGGGCGCGTCGTCTACATGACCAACCGGACCGACGGCGTCGCGTTCGATCTCGTGATCCACGGGGTCGACGCCGGGGCCGAGGAGACCGTGCTGGCCGGCGGCACGCCGATCGGCGAGGTCGCGGCCGACGCGGAGGGGCGCCGGCTCCTCGTCACGGTCCCGGGCGAGGCGGCGATGACCGACCGGCTGCTGGCCGTCGACACCATGCCGGAGACCGAGGGCGGGCGCGTGCACGTGCTCGCCGAGGGCGCACGGTTCGTGCGGCCGCAGTTCGCCGGGGACGAGGTCGTCGTGAGCACGGACGCGGGCCGGGAGCGCATCGGCGTCGCGCTGCTCGGCGGGTCCTGGCTCGCCGCGGACGACGACGCCGACCTCCTCGGCCTGCTCACCCCGGACGGCGGGACGCTCCTGGTGGTGCGGTCGGCCGAGGGCGTCGACACGCTCCGGCTGCACGACGCGGCGACCGGGGAGCCGCGGACCACCGTCGCGCTGCCGGTCGACGGGGTCGTCACGCGGACCCCGCCGGTCTTCTCGCCGTCGGGGCGGTACGCGGCGCTCTCGTTCACCGCGCCGGACACACCCGGCGACGTGGTGCTGCTCGACCTCGCCACCGGGCGGGCCACCCCGCTGACCCGCACCGTCGCGGCGTGGGAGGGGCCGCCGTTCGTGCACCCCGTGGACGTGCGGGTGCCGGCGTCGGACGGCGAGCAGGTGCCGTGCGCGGTGTACCGGCCCGCGTCCCCGGGCGGGTCGGCGGTCGTCGTGCTGCACGGCGGGCCGGAGAGCCAGGCGGTGCGCGGCTTCGACCCGGTGGTGCAGCTGCTCGTCGCGGCCGGGCACACGGTGCTGGTGCCGAACGTCCGCGGCTCCACCGGGTTCGGGAAGCGCTGGTACTCCGCCGACGACCGGGAGCGGCGCCTCGACGTCCTGCTCGACCTCGCGGCCCTGCACGACGCCCTGCCGGGGCTCGGCTGCGACCCGTCGCGCGCCGCGCTGTGGGGGCGGTCGTACGGCGGCTACCTCGTGCTGCTCGGGCTGGCCTTCCAGCCGGAGCGATGGGCGGCGGGGGTCGACATCGCGGGCATGTCCAGCCTGGTCACGTTCCTGGAGAACACCGCCCCGCACCGGCGGGCGTTCCGGGAGCGCGAGTACGGCGACGACCCTGTGTTCCTCGCCGCCGCGTCGCCGCTGACGCGGGTCGGCGAGATCCGCGCGCCGCTGCTCGTGGTGCACGGGGAGAACGACCCGCGGGTCCCGGTCTCCGAGGCACGGCAGGTCGCCGAGGCCACCGGTGCTGAGCTGCTGGTGTTCCTCGACGAGGGACACGGGCCCGACAAGCGGGAGAACAAGATCACTGCCTTCTCCCGGGGCGTGGACCTGCTGGCCGACCTCTGAACCCGCGAGTCGGGACTTCCAGCACCGCGAGTCGCGCTCTGCACCCCCGCGAGTCGCGCGTTCACCCCCGCGAGTCGCGCCCAACACCCCCGCGAGTCGCATCTAGCGCCCGCGAGTCGGGACTTCCCGCACCGCGAGTCGGGACTTCCGGTACCGCGAGTCGCGCTCTCCACCCCCGCGAGTCGCCCCCAGCATCCCCGCGAGTCGCGTTCTGCACCCCCGCGAGTCGCGATCTGCGTCTGCGCGGGTCGGGTGGGGCGGGAGCTGTGGTGCAGCAGCCGCAGTCAACCGGCCGAGGCACCGCAACGTGCTTGCCATTCACCCATGATCGCCAGTTGTGGAGCACTCCCCGCGGTGAGCGCGGATCTCGCTCCTCAACTCACGATCATGAAGACGGACAGCCGCTCGCACACCCTGCCACTTCGCATTCACCTCCGGGCGGGTGTGTCGATCACCGTCCTGATGTGGTGGTGCCGTCGATCTGATCTGGCTCGGAGTGCTCCGGCGGCATGCTCACCGTCGCGCTCCAGCGGGCCGCGCCCTCTACGGGCCAGGGTCTTCCAGATGTCACCCCGTCCTGCGTCTGACCCGGGTGACGCCGTCGGACTGCGGGCCGGGGGCCGCGCGACGGAGCTGCTCGGCACCGTGCGAGCGGCGGATGACCACCGCCGACAGCGCCGGCAGCCTGTCACGGGGCAGGGTGATCAGTTGCGGTCCGCAACGCTCGCGGATCCGCGCGAGGACTGAGGGCAGTGATCAATCCGAGGGTGACCTCGCGGTCGTTCGGAGGGCGCTGAGGTGACGCTCGCAGCGATCACGAGGCCGGTGATCGATCCGAGCGACACGCCGTTGCTGCTCGCCGCGCGATCGCGTAACGCTCGCAGTGATCTTGCTGCTCCCGTCGTCGACACGGGCGCCCGGGACGAGCAGTCGACCCCGTGCCCGGCAGGGCCTTCCGCGGCCAACGCAGCGCAGGCACGGGAAGGTCGGCCCGGGGCGGCCACCATGATCGATCCCAGGGCGACACTGCGGTTGCTCGGACCGTGCTGAGGTAACACTCGGATTGATCATCAGGTCGGTGATCGATCCGAGCGGCACGCTGCTGCTCCGCGTCGAGTGTCCTCGTGACGCTCGCAGTGATCATGGTAGGCCGCGGTCCGGGTGCGGTCGGGCCGCCAGTGCGCGAGTGGTCGTCGGAGCGTCAGCGCTGGTCGAAGGCGCGGGCGCCGAGCTGGGAGGAGAGCAGCTCGATGGCGACCTCCTCCGGGTCGCGGCGCACGCTGCGCTCGGCGCGGGACGCGTCGGCCTCGGCGAACATGGCCTCCTCGTCGTCCGGCGGCGGAGGTTCGTCGGACGGCGGCTCGGGCGGGAGCGGGATGCCGTCGTCCGAACCGCTCCCACCGCGGGGGCGCTGCGCCGGTGCCGAACGCCGCGGCTCCGGGCGCTCCTGTCGCGCCGGCTCCGGGCGGTTCGGCCGCTCGGGCTCCGGGGCCTCGCGGCGCGACGGGCGCTGCGGGGCAGCCCGCTGCGATGCCTGCCGGGGCGGCGGCTGCGCGGGAGCGCCCCCGTCGCCCGTCTCACAGCGGACGCGCCACTGCACGCCCAGCACCGCGCGGAGCGCCTCGACGATCACGTCCGTGTTCCGCTGGTCCGAGAGGCGGCGGGCCAGCGGCGGCGAGGCGATGCTCAGGACCAGCGTGTCGTCCTGCACCGCGCGGACGGTCGCGTTGACCAGCAGCGCCTCCGTGCTGCGGCTGCGTTGACGCGCCGCGGCCAGGATCTCCGACCACACGCGCCGGACGGCACTCGCGTCGAGACCGTGTGCGACAGGCGCCTCGGCCGCAGCGGGAGCGGCAGGTTCAGCAGCGGGCTGCGCCGCGGGCGACGGACGGCTCGGGGCCATCGGCTGCTGCGGCGCCTCGGAGCGCGCGGGGGCCTCGGGCCGGCTCGGTACCTCGGGCCGCCCCGGCTCGTCGCCCGGTCCATCGGTCTCCCGGACGGCAGCGTCACGGTCGAGCGGAGCCCCGCGGCCGGAAGCCTCACGCCCGGCCGTCTCGCGGCTGGGTGCCTCGCCTGCGGCACTCTCGGCTCCTGTCGGCTCCGCACTCCCGGCGCCTCCGACTCCGGAGCCCACGCGACCTGCACTCTCGCGACCAACAGCCTCGCGACCGGCAGAGCCGCGACCAGCAGCCTCGCGGTCGACCGCCTCGGGCCCGGCAGAGTCGCGACCAGCAGCATCACGACCAGCAGACTCGCGAGCGACAGAGTCGCCGCCCAGTGCGTCGCCGGCAGCAGTGTCACGGCCAGGACCCTCGTGTCCGGGCGCCTCGTGTCCGGGCGCCTCGTGTCCGGGCGCCTCGTGTCCGGCCGCCGCGTCACGGCCGGGAGCGTCGTCTCCGGCCCCCTCCGGGCTCGCCGCCTCACCACGTCCGGCGGCCTCGCCCGACGCCTCGCGCACCGCAGATCCCCGCCCGGCGGCCTCGCTCGAGGCCTCGCGACCGGCGGGCTCGGCCGCCTCGCCCGACGCCTCGCTACCCGCGCCGCCCACGGCGGACTCTCCCGACACCTCGCGACCGGCGGACCCAGGTCCGGCCGCCTCGCCCGACGCCTCGCGGGCGGCAGGAGCGGGTGCGGCGGCGCCCGCGCGGTCCGGCTCGGCCGTGCGGCCCGGGGCGTCCCCCCGAAAGGGCGCCGCGGAGCCCGAGCCCTCGGCGCGCATCGACACTTCGGCTTCCTCGGCGCGGGCGGGCGCATCTGCGCGGCCAGGTGCCACGACGGGAGCGGCGGCCTCGCCACCGCGCGCACCCTCCGCCTGCTGCGGCGAGCTGCTGTCCCGGGCGGCTGCCGGGGTGCGGCCCTCCACCCGTGCAGGAGCGTCGTCGCGACCAGCCGCGACCTGCGCCGAATCACCGTCCGCCGCCTGCGGGGGACGGGCCCCGTCCGCCGCACTCTCCTGTGCAGGCCGCGCCGCCGGGGCAGCCCCCCTCGACCGCTGCGACGGCCGCACGAACCGTGGCGCGGCATCCCCACCCGACGCCACCGGCGCCGAACCGCCGGCCGAGGCGGGAGCCGAACCGCCGGCAGGAGCCGGGACAGCCGGCGCCGAACCACCCGCCACCGCCGCCGCACCCGGCTCGGGCGCGATGGCCTGCCGCCGCTCGACCCGCTCGAGGCGCTCGAGCAGCCCTGCGTCGGACGTCGTGGCCGCGGGCAGCAGCATCCGCGCGCACAGCAGCTCGAGCAGCAGGCGCGGCGCGGTGGCCCCGCGCATCTCGGTGAGCCCCGCGTGCACGATCTCGCCGTACCGGGTGAGGGTGGCCGGGCCCAGCCGGGCGGCCTGCTCGATCATGCGGGACAGTTCGTCGTCCGCCGCCTCGACCAGACCCTGCTCGGCGGCCTCCGGCACGGCCTGCAGCAGCATCAGGTCGCGGAGCCGCTGCAGCAGGTCCGAGGCGAAGCGGCGGGGGTCGTGGCCGGCCTCGACGAGCCGGTCCACGGCCTGGAAGACGGCGCCGCCGTCCGCCGCGCCGAGGGCGTCGACCACGTCGTCGATCAGGGCGACGTCCGTGACGCCGAGCAGCGCCACCGCGCGCTCGTACGTGACGCCCTCGGGACCGGCGCCCGCGAGCAGCTGGTCGAGCACCGAGAGCGTGTCGCGCGCCGAACCGCCGCCGGCGCGGATGACCAGCGGGTAGACCGCCGGCTCGACGCGCACGCCCTCGTCGGCACAGATCCGCTCGAGCAGCGAGCGCAGCGTGCCGGGCGGGATCAGCCGGAACGGGTAGTGGTGCGTGCGCGACCGGATGGTGGGCAGCACCTTGTCCGGCTCGGTGGTCGCGAAGACGAAGACGAGGTGCTCCGGCGGCTCCTCGACGATCTTCAGCAGGGCGTTGAAGCCCTGCGTGGTGACCATGTGCGCCTCGTCGACGATGAACACCCGGTACCGCGACTCGGCCGGCGCGTAGAAGGCGCGGTCGCGGAGCTCGCGCGCGTCGTCCACGCCGCCGTGGGACGCGGCGTCGAGCTCGACGACGTCGATGTTCCCCGGCCCCTCGGGCGCGAGCGCGACGCACGAGGAGCACACGCCACACGGGTCCGGCGTGGGCCCCTCCACGCAGTTGAGCGAGCGGGCCAGGATCCGCGCCGACGACGTCTTCCCGCAGCCGCGCGGGCCCGAGAACAGGTAGGCGTGGTTGATCCGGCCGGCGGCGAGCGCCGTGCCCAGCGGTTCGGTGACGTGCTCCTGCCCCACCACCTCGGCGAACTTCGCCGGGCGGTACTTCCGGTAGAGAGCCAGCGCCACGCGAGCGAGGCTACCGACCACCCCCGACAACTTCCGGAGGGGGAGAGGACGAAGGGGACCCCGCGCACCCGCCAGAGCCCGCTGACCCTTGCTGCCTTCCGGCCCTGGGGGAGTTCACAGGATGGACGCCGCGCGGGGTCCGGTGCCGAGTGTAGCCACATCCGTCGTGCGGGGTCCCGGGGCGGGGGTCGAAATCGCGTCGCGTATCGTTCCCGCCGGAGGATTCGCCTAGTGGCCTAGGGCGCACGCTTGGAAAGCGTGTTGGGAGCAATCCCTCAGGGGTTCGAATCCCCTATCCTCCGCCACGCGACCACGAGCGCCGGGTCGATGCCCGGCGTTCGTCGTTCTCGGGGCCTACAGCGCGGCCTCCAGGCCCGCCCCGGTCCGTTCCGCCGCGTCGAGGACCACCGCCGCGGCCGCCACGTCGAGCACCGCCACCCCCACCGACTTGTAGACGGTGGGCTGCTCGTCCCAGGCCCGGCCGGGGCGCAGGCCGCCGAGCACCTCCCCGAGCTCGACGACGACGTCGGGGTGGATCCTCCCCCGCTCGAGCAGCTCGGCGAGGTCGTTCGAGCCGACGGGATACCGCGCGAGGGTGGTCGCGCGGTGCTCGACCACGATCTGCGCCCGGGTCAGCAGGGCCGCGTCCACCTCCCGCCCCTCCGGGCGGTAGCCGACGGAGACCACGTGCACCCCGTCCGGCAGCCCGTCCGGCCCGACGAGCGGGCGGAGGGTGCTGGTCGCCGCGCAGACCACGTCCGCGTCGTGCAACGCCTCCTCGATCGTGCAGACCCGCGCGGTGACGCCCTCCGCCGCGAGGGAGTCGACGAACGCGGCGACCTTGTGCGGGTCGCGTCCGCCGATGCGGATCTCCTCGAACGGGCGCATCCGCGCGACGTAGCGGGCGTGGGCCTGCGCCTGCGGACCGGTGCCGAGCACGGCCAGGACCCGGGCGTCGGCCCGGGCCAGGGCCTGCACGGACAGTGCCGACGCCGCCGCGGTGCGGTCGGCGGTGATGACGTCGCCGTCCATCAGCGCGCGCAGGGTGCCGTCCTCGGCCGAGAACACCGCGACGAGGGCCTGGTGCGTCGGCAGTCCCAGCGACTCGTTCCCCGGGTAGAGGGTCAACAGTTTCGCGGCGACGACGCCGAGCGTCTCGCTGTACGCCGGCATGGCGGCGAGGAGGCCGAGCTCGCCGACCTGCGCCGCGATCCGGGGTGGGACGGACGCCCGCCCGGTGCTCAGGTCGACGAGGGCCGTCGCGACCGCCTCGAGGAGCGCGTCCGGGTCGAGGAGGGCCCGGACGGCGGCTCGGTCCAGCAGACGCATCGGTCGATGGTGCTGAGTGCGTCGGCCCACGTCAACGGCCCGGAACGACGAACGCCGGGCGGCCCTTGCGGGCCCGCCCGGCGGGTCTGGCGGTAGCGGTGGGATTTGAACCCACGGAGGCGTGAACCTCACGCGCTTTCGAGGCGCGCTCCTTCGGCCGCTCGGACACGCTACCGCCGACAAGGTTACAAGCCCTTCTCCTCGGGCTCGCACACCCCCCGGTGCCCCGCGAAGAACGCCTCCAGGAGCGCCGCGGCCTCGGCGGCCCGGACCCCGCCCACCACCTCGGGACGGTGCGTGAGCCGCCGGTCGCGCAGGACGTCCCACAGCGACCCGGCGGCGCCGGTCTTCGGCTCCCACGCCCCGAACACGACCCGCTCCACCCGGGCGAGGCCGAGCGCACCGGCGCACATCGTGCAGGGCTCGACGGTCACGGCGAGCGTGCAGCCCTCGAGCCGCCACTCCCCCCGGACCCGGGCGGCCTCGCGCAGCGCGAGGATCTCGGCGTGGGCGGTGGGGTCACCCAGGGCCTCGCGGGCGTTCGCGGCGACCGCCAGCTCGCGCCCCGCGGCGTCGACGACCACGGCACCGATCGGCACGTCGCCGGTCCGCGGCGCACCGGCCGCGACCTCGAGGGCGCGGCCGAGCAGCACGTCGTCGGCCGGGGTGGGCAGCACCCGGCCATCGTGCCCGGTCGGCGCCGATGTTCGCTCCGCAGGCTCCGCTCAGCCGCCGATGTTCGCTCCGCGAGCTCCGCTCAGCCGCCGATGTTCGCTCCGCGAGCTCCGCTCAGCCGCCGATGAGCTTGGCCAGCTCCTCGCCGAACCCGCAGCGGCGGCCGATCGCGGCCAGCTGCTCGTCCGGGTACAGCTCGATCTCGCCGGCGAGCACACCCAGCTCCTCGGCCGGCAGCCCGAGGTCGGCGAGGATGGCGAGGTCGCCCTCGGGCCACGGGTCGTCGTCGAGCGCGTCCTCGTCCGGCGGGAGCTCCACCCGCAGCAGGTCGAGCACGTCGGCCGCGACGTCGTAGTCCAGCGCCGCCACCGCGTCGGACACCATCAGGGACACGCCGTTGGGCACCGGGCGGAGGAGGACGAAGAACTCGTCGTCGACGTCGAGCAACCCGACGACGGCGCCGGTGGACCGCAGCCCGCGCAGCTCGGTGATCGCGGCGTCGAGGTCGACCAGGGCGTCGGGATCCAGACGCACGCATCGCCAACGCCCCTCCTCCCGGATCGCGGCGACCGCGAACCCGGGCAGCGAGGAACCCCGCGCCTCCGTGGGCGCCTCCACCGTCTGCACCGGCATGGCGCTCACGGTAGGCGGGTTTCGCCTGTGTCACAAACCACAATTCGGGTGGAGGTGTCCGCGGTGCCAGGATCGGGTCCGTGCCCGACCTCGCGACCGCCCCCGCCACCCTCCTGGGCGCCGCCCGGTCCCTGCAGCCGCGCGCGGTGGCGCTGCGCCGCGCCCTGCACCGCCGGCCCGAGGTGGGCCTCGACCTGCCGCACACGCGCGACGCCCTGCTCGCCGACCTCGCCGACCTCCCGCTGCGCCTGCACCTCGGGAACGGGCTGAGCTCGGTCGTCGGGGTGCTGGAGGGCGCCCGGCCCGGGCGCACCGTGCTGCTCCGCGCGGACATGGACGCGCTGCCGCTGCGCGAGGACGCGGCCGTGCCGTTCCGGTCCGAGGTCGACGGCGTGATGCACGCCTGCGGCCACGACCTGCACGTCGCGATGCTGGCCGCGGCGGCGCGGCTGCTGTGCGAGCGGCGCGACCAGCTCGCCGGCCGCGTCGTCCTGGTGTTCCAGCCGGGCGAGGAGGGCTTCCACGGGGCCCGGCACATGATCGAGGAGGGGCTGCTGGAGCGCCGGGGGCCCGGGGGCCGGCCGGACGCCGCCTACGCGCTGCACGTCAGCGCCACCATGCCGAGCGGCGAGGTGTACAGCCGGCCGGGCCCGATCATGGCGGCCGCCGACGTCCTCCGGGTCACGGTCACGGGACGCGGCGGCCACGCCTCGGCCCCGCACCACGCCGTCGACCCCGTGCCGGCGGCCGCGGCGATGGTGGGTGCCCTCCAGACCATGGTCACCCGGAAGGTGGACACGCACGACCCCACCGTGCTGACCGTGAGCCGGATCAGCGCCGGGACCACCGACAACGTCATCCCGGAGACCGCGGAGCTCGAGGGCACCCTGCGGACGATGTCCGAGGGCGTGCGGCGGGCGGTGCGGGCCGAGATCGAGCGGGTCTGCACGCACACCGCGCTCGCCCACGACTGCACCGCGCGGGTCGAGATCGAGCCCGGCTACCCCGTGACCGTCAACGACCCCGCCGCCACGACCCGATTGTCCGACGTCGCGCGCCGGCTGCTCGGGGACGCCCGCGTCGGCACCCTCCCCACGCCGATCATGGGCGCCGAGGACTTCGCCTACGTGCTGGCCCGCGTGCCCGGTGCCCTCGCCTTCCTCGGCGCCTGCCCACCCGGCGCCTCGCCGCACGACACCCCGCCCAACCACTCCAACCGGGTGCGGTTCGACGAGTCGGTGATCCCGACGGGCGCCGCCCTCTACGCCGCGCTGGCCCTGCTCTGAGAGGGTGGCAGGCTGGACGGGTGACCAGCCTGCGCGATCTCTCCCTCGCCCTGCGCTCCGGCGGGCTCTCGCCCGTCGAGCACGTCCGGGACGTCCTGGACCGGCTCGCCGCGGACGACCACGCCGCGGTCGTCACCCTCGACGCCGAGCGCGCGCTGGCCACTGCCGAGGAACGCGCCGCGGAGCTCGCCCGGCACGAGTGGCGCGGACCGCTGCACGGCGTGGCGGTCGGGGTGAAGGACCTGTTCGACGTCGTCGGGCTGCCCACGCGGGCGGGCTCGGCGGTGCTGGCCGACGCCCCCGCCGCGACGACCGAGGGCCCGGTCGTGGCGCGGCTGCGCGAGGCGGGCGCGGTGATCGTCGGGAAGCTGTCCACGCACGAGTTCGCCTACGGCCCGACCGGCGACGTCTCCGCCACCGGCCCGGCCCGCAACCCGCACGACCCCACGCGGATCACCGGCGGGTCGTCGTCCGGCTCGGCCGCGGCGGTCGCGGCCGGGCACCTGCCGATCGCGCTCGGCACCGACACCGGGGCGAGCGTGCGGACGCCCGCGGCGTTGTGCGGGGTGGTCGGGCTCAAGCCGGAGTACGGCACGCTCTCGACCGACGGCGTGTTCCCGCTGGCCGAGACCCTGGACACCGTCGGGATCCTGGCCGCGGACACGCACTCGGCGTCCGTCGCCTGGGACGTCCTGTCCCGCCCGGACGGCACCGGCGGCGGCATCCAGCCGCCGGGGATCCGCGGCGCGCACGTCGGCGTGCTGGTCGACGACTACTGGCAGGCCGCGGACCCCGTGCTGGCCGAGGCGGTGCGGGAGTCGGTGCGGCTGCTGGAGAAGGCGGGCGCGGAGATCGTCGAGATCCGGACCCCGTTCGTCGACGAGCTGGTCGCGTCGTACGCCGAGATCGTCGGGGCCGAGGCCTACGCGACCCACCGCGGGTGGCTCGCCGCGCGGCGGCAGGACTACCAGCCGGAGACCGCCGAGCGGCTGGAGCTGGTCGCGGACCGGCCCGCGTACGCGTACGTGGCGGCGCAGCGGACCCGGAAGCGGCTCACCGCGGAGTTCCGCGCGGCCGTGTCGGACATGGACGTGCTGGTCAGCGCGACGACCCGGCTGCGCGCGACGCCGATCGGCGAGCGGCGGGTCGGCGGGGTGCCGGTGCGGTCGGCGATGCTCGCGCTGACCAGCCCGTTCAACCTCACGAAGTGGCCGTCGGTGTCGGTCCCGGCGCCCGTCGCCGCGGGTGAGCTGCCCGCGGGGGTGCAGATCACGGGCGTCCGACTCGAGGAGCGGGGCATCCTGCGGGTGGCGGGGGCGCTGGAGCGGGACTGAGTGCGGGTCGGGCGGGACGAATCGGAGACCGGCGGTCGACTAGCCTGCTCGCCCATGCGAGCGCTGTGCGTGGTGGGGACCGGGCTGATCGGCGGGTCGCTGCTCCGCGCGGCCGCGGCGGCGGGCCGGGAGTGCTGGGGCGTCGCGGCGTCCGAAGGCACCGCGGAGGCCGCGCGCGCCGACGGCTTCGACGTGACCACCGATCTCGACGCCGCTCTCCGCCGGGCGGCCGGGGCCGACGCGCTGGTGGTGGTCGCCGTGCCGTTGCCCGCGGTCGAGGGCGTGCTCACCCGGGTCGACGCGGTCGCCCCCACCGTCCGTCTGACCGACGCGGTGAGCGTGAAGGTCGCCGTGGCCGACGCCGTGGCCACCTTCGCCCCGCAGGCCCGGTACGTCGGCGGGCACCCGATGGCCGGCACGGCCGAGTCTGGCTGGGCCGCCGCTGACGGTGAGCTGTTCCGCGGGGCCGCCTGGGTGGTGATCGCCGACGACGGCACGGACCTCGACGTGTGGAAGGACGTCGCCGAGCTGGCCTGGGCCTGCGGCTCGCGCGTGGTGCCGGCGGCCTCCGACGAGCACGATCTCGCCGTCGCCCGGATCTCCCATCTCCCGCACCTGCTCGCCGCGGTGCTGGCCACGGTCGGCGCCGGCGAGCCCGACGACGACCTGGCCCTCGCCCTCTCCGCGAGCTCCTTCGCCGACGGCACCCGGGTCGCGGGCACCCGCCCCGAGCTCACGCTGGCGATGTGCGAGGGCAACCGGTCGGCGCTGCTCGCGGCGGTCGACGAGGCCCTCGGCCGGCTGGGCGCGATGCGCGGGGCCCTCGCGTCGACCGGCGGGCTCAAGGCCACCGTCGAGTCCGGGTACCTGGCCCGGCAGCGCTGGGCCTCGACCCGCGAGCCGCTGGCCCTGGAGGTCTCGCTCGACGGCCCGGACGCGCTCGCCGAGCTGCGCGAGCTCGGCAGGCGCGGCGACGTGGTCGGCGGCTGGAAGTAGCGCTCACCAGGTGTGGTGCACGGCCTCGACGTTGTTGCCGTCGGGATCCCGCAGGAACACGGCGTAGTACCCCGGGTGGTACTCCGGCCAGGTCCGGGGCGCGTGCAGGACCTCGGTGCCCGCCTCGAGCGCGGCCGCGTGCACCGCGTCGACCGCCACGCGGGAGGGCGCGACCAACGCGAGGTGCACCGGCCGGTTCTCCCCGCCCTCGGCGAGCGGGCCCAGCCAGAGGTCGGGCTTGCCCTCCGGCCCCGCCAGCCCGAGGACCAGCTCCTCGTCACGAGTGAAGCGCATGGCCTCGCGCAGGCCGACGGGCTCGAGGACGCGCAGGTAGAAGGTGGCCGCGGCCTCGACGTCGGCGCACTGCAAACCCAGGTGGTCCAGCATGTCGCGGAGGCTAGCGCCGCCCACCGACGAAGAAGTCAGCTCTGCGCGGCCGGTTCCGCCCGCTCGTTCGACACCAGCGCGGCGAGGCCCGGCACGGAGAGCACGAACCCGTCGGCGTCGACCTCCAGCTCGACCTGCAGGTCCGCCCGGGAGAACTCGACCACCGCCGGCGAGTCCCCCTCCCCCGCCCGCACTGTCCGGTAGCGCTGCGTCGACAGCGACACCTCGAGATCGGGCAGGGACACGAACACCACGGGGACCTCGACGTCGACGGCCTCGCGGTGCGCCCCGAGCCGCCGGATCGGCAGCGCGGTGAACAGCGGGCTGAAGGCCAGGTCCACGTCGACCGCGCCGTCGAAGTCCCGGCGCTCGCTGCCCGACCCGTCGTCGAGCAGCCAAAAGCCGTCCTCGGTCCGGTTCATGGTCAGGTGCTTCTCGAACCCGGTCGTCGCGGCGCTGAGCGAGAGCCGCCCGAGCGTGCCGTCCTCGCGGACGACCAGGCTGTACGACGCCGTGAAATCACCCTCCGGGTCCGGCCGGACGATCCGGCCGAGCGCGCGGAACCCGGCGGGCCCGGGACCGAAGTGCACGCGCGTGCCCTCGAGGCCCGGGCGGCCGTCGGCCTGCCAGGTGAGCATTGTCGTCATCGACACCACCGTAGGGAGCGGGGACGGGCGCGCTACGGCGCGCCCGTCGTCGGGCAGATGATCTACAGGGGCAGCGGCCGCGCACGGCGAGCAGCTCGACCCCCGGTCGGCTCGGCGGCGGGACCCCTCCGCCGCCCGTCGTGTCCGGCCGGTGCCCGGCCCGCCGGTTGGTGCATGTCCACGGTGGGTGCCCCCTTCTCGAGCATCGCCGTCCGCGTCATCCAACACCTCCGTGCCGCGGGTTTCCAGACGTGTCGACCCTCACCGGTCCTCCCGCCGCACCTCGGCGGGGTCGACGTCGGCCCGGACCCCGCGGAAGACCGGCTGGCGCAGCCGGCCCTCGGCCGTCCAGCCGTGGTGCGCCACCTCGACCGTGACGACGGGTTCGCACCAGTGCGCCCCGGCCGCCTCGGCCCGGGGCGGGCGGCCACGGAAGGGCGACGCGTCCGTCTCCAGGTCCGTCACCAGCTCGCCGAGCACCCGCTGCACCACCGCGCCGGCGAGCCCCACCGGGACCCGGCCGGCGTAGACGAGGTCGCCGCCGTCGGGCACCCCGAGCAGCAGCGCCGCGATCCGCGTGCCCTGCCCCGACCGCTCGGGCCGCCAGCCGCCCACCAGGCAGGTCTGGGTGTGCCGGTGGGTCACCTTCACCCAGGCGGGGCTGCGACCGCCCGGCCGGTACTCCGACTCCCGCCGCTTGGCGAGGATGCCCTCCATCCCCCGCCGCCCGGTGGCGTCGAACAGCGCGCGCCCGTCCGTGTAGAGCGGGGAGAGCTGCAGCGCCGGGACCGAGGCGGTGTCCAACCGCTCGAGGGTCGCGCGGCGCTCGTGCATCGGGCGTTCGAGCAGCGGGACGCCGTAGAGCCGCAGCACGTCGAACACCATGAACGTGACGGGCCGGGCCAGGGCGCGGGTCCGGGACACCGGCCGGTGCACCCGGTCGGCGAGCGCGGCGAAGCTCGGCACCCCCTCCTCGAGCAGGACGACCTCGCCGTCGAGCACGACGTCCGGGGCGATCGAGGTCAGCCCGGTCAGCTCGGGGAAGGTGGCCGTGACGTCCCGGCCCGCGCGCGTGACCAGGCGGACCTCACCGTCGGTGACCTCGGCGAGCAGCCGCATGCCGTCCCACTTCACCTCGTAGACCCATTCCGGCCCCGTCGGGAGCGGTCCGGGAGTGGCGAGCATGGGCTGCACACCGTCATGCTGTCACCCGACGGGCCGTCACGGACGGCAACCGGTGTGGAAGGGACGGGCGGCCATGCGCGCGATGTGGAGCGGCGCGGTGTCCTTCGGGCTGGTCAGTGTGCCGATCAAGCTGTACTCGGCCACGACCAACCACGACATCCGCTTCCACCAGGTGCACGGCGCCGACGGCGGCCGCATCCGGTACAAGCGGACCTGCTCGGTGTGCGGCGAGGTCGTGGAGTACGCGGACATCGTCAAGGGCTACGAGACCGAGGACGGCGAGCTGATCACCCTCGACGAGTCCGACCTGGACTCGCTGCCGGTGGCCAGCGGGCACGAGATCGACGTGGTCGAGTTCGTGCCGGCGGACCAGATCGACCCGCTGCTGTTCGACAAGAGCTACTACCTCGAACCCGAGACCAAGGCGGCGAAGCCGTACGCGCTCCTGCGCGAGGCGCTGGCCGAGACCGACCGGATGGCGATCGTGCGGTTCGCGCTGCGGCAGCGGGAGAGCCTCGCGCTGCTGCGGGTGCGGGACAAGACGATCGTGCTGCAGACGATGCTGTGGCCGGACGAGGTGCGCGAGCCGGACTTCGACATCCTCGACCAGGACATCGAGCTGCGGCCGCAGGAGAGGCAGATGGCCGCGTCGCTGATCGAGAGCATGGGCGCGGACTTCGACCCCACGGAGTTCCACGACGAGTACCGCGACGCCGTCGTCGAGCTGATCGAGTCGAAGAAGGAGCACGGCGACGCCAAGCCGGCGCCGGTCGAGCAGAAGCGGGACGACGAGGGCGACTCGATGACCGACCTGCTCTCGGCGCTGCAGGCGAGCGTCGAGGCCGCGCGCGGCTCGTCCGGCAAGAAGGCCGCGACCAAGGCGGGCGCGGAGCCGCAGGAGACCGAGGAGCCGGCGGAGGAGAAGCCCGCCCGCAAGCCGAGCACCCGTCGCAAGAAGGCCGACGACAAGGGCGAGGGCGAGGACGGCGCCGAGAAGAAGACCACGACCCGCAAGCGCCGCACCGCCTGACCCGTGAGTGCGTACTGCCGCTAGAGGGGCAGTACGCACTGACGACCACAGGTGACCTGCGGGGACGCGGTCAGGGGCCGAGCGAGCTCTGCGCCGGCGTCTGGTCCTTCTGCAGCGAGCCGAACAGCGCGCTCGCCCGGGTCTTGTCCCAGCGCACCACGGACTGCCCGCCGATCGTCGGGGTGCTGCCGACCGGCGCGGTCGTCGCGATGCCCCCGTTGGTGACCCCGCGCATCGCCAGGCCGAGCTGGGCGACGTTCCAGATGTGGTCGTTGTCGTCGACCGTGAGCAGGCCGGTCATCGCGTCGGCCAGAGGGACCACCCGGAACGGGTTGACCAGCGTGCCCACGCTCGTCGCCCTCGCGATGAGCGCCGAGAGGAACTCGCGCTGCCGCTGCACGCGGTCGAAGTCCGAGCCCGCCGTCGCCCGCGTACGGACGTAGCCGAGCGCCGTCTGGCCGTCGAGCTCCTGGCACCCGGCCTGGATGTCCAGCGCCGCCTTCGGGTCCTTGATCGCCTTCGGCACGCACAGGTCGACGCCGCCCACCGCGTCGACGGCGTCGACGAAGCCGCCGAACCCGATCTCCGCGTAGTGGTCGATGTGCAGCCCCGTGGCGGCCTCGACCGAGCTGATCAGCAGCGACGGCCCGCCGAACGCGTAGGCGGCGTTGAGCTTGTTCGAGCCGTGGCCCGGGATCGGCACGTAGGAGTCCCGCGGCAGGCTGACCAGGACCGATCCGGAGCTGCCGGAGTGCAGCAGCATGATCGTGTCGGTGCGCTGGCCGGCGGCGTCGCCCGTCCCCAGCCGCTCCTCGTCCTCGGCGGAGAGGTCGGCGCGGCTGTCCGAGCCGACGATGAGCCAGTTCGTGCCCGACGACTCCGCGGTGCTGTCCGCGGGCAGCGCCTGGACCCGGTTGAGGTTCTGGTCGAGATAGACGCCCCACCCGACCAGGGCGATGAGGATCAGCGCGAGGGCGATCTTGATGCGGCGCCCCCGTCGCCCGGGGCGACGGGCGCGGGGCGGCTTCGGCGGCCGGGTGCGGACCGGCGGCCGGTACGTCTCCGGCGCGGGGCCCGACGACGGCATCATCCGGGTGTTCTGCGGAGGCGGCGGCCGCCGAGCAGCCGGACGCGATCCTGGCCACC